>JAVKGW010000007.1 GCA_031460175.1 Armatimonadota bacterium
TACTTCTGGGGCCGCCAGAAGGCGGGAAGGACGGAGTTTGCGCGCCGGTTCGTACAGGAGAGCTTCGGGTCGGTCAACTTCCACGGCCACACCACCGTCTGCCAGGGGTCCCTGTACTTCGCCTGCAAAGCCATGAGCGAGCAGTACGAGTTCGACGAGAAAGACGGCAAGATGAAGTGGACGAAGGGCCGCAAGTTCTACTGGCAGGCGGACACCGAGCACAGTGAGTTCGTGGTCTTCGTGGGCGCTTCTCCCTTCGAGGGGAACTACGGACCCACCAACCGGGTGCCGCGCCTGACGGAGGGGCTGGCGACCGGACGGCTGAAGTTCGCGGTCGTGGACCCGCGGCTGTCCAACACGGCGGCGAAGGCGTGGAAGTGGATTCCCGCAAGACCGGGAACCGAGGGCGCGCTGGCCCTGGCCGTGATCCGGTGGATCCTGGACCACCAGCGGTACGACGCCCGGTACCTGCGCAACGCTAACAAGGCCGCGGCGGAGGAGGACGGGGAGCCCACGTGGTGCAACGCCACCTGGCTGGTGAAGCTGGAGAAGGGCAGGCCGGAAGGGTTCCTGCGGGCCTCGGACCTCGGGCTGCCGGTCCAGAAGCGCAGCCAGGAGGTCAAGGGCAAGCGGGTGGAGTACGAGTTCGACCCGTTCGTGGTGCTGCGGGACGGCAGGCCGGTCCCCTTCGACCCGTACGACGAGCAGAACCCCGTGGAGGGAGACCTTCTGGTGGACACGACCCTGAACGGGATCCGGGTGAAGAGTGGGCTGCAGCTGCTGGGGGAGGAGGCACGTCGGCACAGCCTGCAGGAGTGGGCGGAGATCTGCGGGGTGCGGGCGGAGGACATCGAAGAACTGGCCCGGGAGTTCACCGGCCACGGCAAGCGGGCGGCGGCAGACATCCACCGCGGGGTGAGCCAGCACACCAACGGGTTATACAACGTGTGGGCGTGGATGACCCTGAACGTGCTGATCGGCAACCTGGACTGGAAGGGGGGCATGGCCTCCGCGAAGGTGTACGACCCGAGCGGCGAGAAGGAGGGGCAGCCCTTCAACCTGAAGGAGCTGCACCCGAAGCGCACCACGCCCTTCGGGGTGAGCATCATCCGGCACGAGACGAAGTACGAGGAGTCCACGTTGTTCCGGGGCTATCCTGCGAAGCGGCCCTGGTACCCCCTGTCCAGCGACGTCTACCAGGAGATCGTTCCGTCCATCGGGGACGCCTACCCCTACCCCATCAAGATCGCGTTCCTGTACATGGGGTCGCCGGCCTACTCCCTGCCCGCAGGGCACACCACCATCGAGGTCCTGAAAGACCCGAACAAACTGCCGCTCTTCGTGGCCGTGGACATCACGGTGGGCGAGACGTCCATGTACGCGGACTACATCATCCCGGACCTGTCGTACCTGGAGCGGTGGGAGTTCCACGGGAGCCACCCGAACATGACGGTGAAGGTGCAACCCGTGCGGCAGCCCGTGATCCCGCCCATCCCGGAGACCGTGCGGGTGTTCGGGGAGGAGATGCCGATTTCCCTCGAGGCGTTCCTGCTGGCGTGCGCGGAGCGCTTGGGGCTGCCCGGTTTCGGCAAGGATGGGTTCGGGCCTGGGCAGGACCTCCGGCGGCCGGAGGACTTCTACCTGAAGATGGTGGCGAACGTGGCGGCGGGTGACAAACCCGGGGACGCGGTCCCGGACGCCTCCGATGAGGAGGTGCGCCTCTTCCTGCAGGCCCGCCGACACCTGCCGAAGAGCGTGTTCGATCCGGAGAAGTGGAAGCGGGCGGTGGGCCAGGCTTGGTGGCGGAAGGTCATCTACGTACTGAACCGCGGCGGCCGGTTCCAGGAGTACGAGAAGGCCTTCAAAGGGGAGCAGCTGGCGAACCAGTACGGCACCCTGGTGAGCATTTACTCGGAGAAGGTGGCGAAGACGAAGAACAGCATGACGGGTAAGGCCTTCCCCGGGCTGCCCACCTACATTCCCGCACCCCTGGACGCGCTCGGCCGACCGGTGGAGGACGAGAAGGCAGGCTACGACCTGCACCTCATCACCTACCGGGAGATCAGCCACACAAAGTCCCGGACCGGCTCCAACTACTGGCTCCTGGCCCTGCTGCCGGAGAACTTCGTCCTCGTGCACCGGCAGGACGCGGAGCGTCTGGGCCTGAAGGACGGGGACTGGGTACGGGTAACCTCCGCCAGCAACCCGGACGGCATCTGGCCGGTGCTGGACGGGCACAGCAAGCCCATGGTGGGCCGGGTCCGGGTCACGGAGGGGATCCGGCCGGGTGTGGTGGCGTTCTCCCTGGGCCACGGTCACTGGGCGTACGGGGCCGTGGACCTGGTGATCGACGGGAAGGTGCTGAAGGGCGACGCGCGGCGGGGCCAGGGGATCCACGCGAACGCCGCCATGCGGGTGGATCCGGTGTTGAAGAATGTGTGCCTGAGCGACCCTGCAGGGGCCAGCGCGGTGTTCTACGACACGCGGGTGAAGCTGGTGCGGGAGGCTTCCTGAGGCGCGGCCGGCGCACGAGGGTATCCCGCATAGGATGACGGACGGAACCGGTCCGTCAAGTCGTTTATCCCTCGGGTCAAGAACGGATTGAGAATCGGTTCCACGCCGGACCCCGTCCGGTCCGGCGGCTCGTAGCATGTCCTCTCAGAGACGGGACCGCGGGGTGCACGATGAAGGTAACGCGACGGACGTTTCTGCGGACCTCCGCCGCTGCAGGCGGCAGCCTTCTGGCCAGCCGGCTGCTGTTCGGTGATCTGGAGACGCTTCGGGCAGCTCCGCGTGGCGTCTCCGGGGCCGTGGAGGAATGGGTTCCCACCACCTGCTGGATCGGCAAGCAGGACTGTGGGGTTCTGGCCCGGCGCATCGGCGGCAGGGTGGTGAAACTGGAGGGGAACCCCGCACACCCTCGCAACCGGGGCACCCTCTGCCCCAAAGGGGTCGCGCAGATCACCGCCCTGTACGACCCGAACCGGGTGAAGGCTCCCCTCATCCGCACGAACGAGAAGGGGGTTCCGGGCCGGTGGCGCCGGGCCACGTGGGACGAGGCGCTGCGGCTCGTGGCGGACCGGATCCGGGAGGTGCGGGCGAGGAACCCGAAGCTGGTGGTCTGGCAGAAAGGACGCGGCAAGGCCGGGGCCTTCTACGACACCGCCTTCGTGAAGGCCCTGGGTGCGACCAAGCTCGGCCACGGCGCCTTCTGCTCGGACGCGGGATACCGCGCCTGCGAGTACACGGTGGGCATCAGCGGGGTGCTGCACCCGGACTTCCGGTACGCGAGGTACATCCTGGCCTGGGGATGGAACCTCACGAACGCCGGCGGAAACCAGCTGTGCTGGATCACTTGGCCCCAGCAGCTCCTGCAGGCGCGGGAGCGGGGGTGCAAGGTGGTCCTCATCGACCCGCGGCGGAGAGGGGGAGGTCCGTTCGTGGACGAGTGGCTCCCCATCCGGCCGGGGACGGACCTCGCGCTGGCCCTCGCCCTGTGCCACGAGCTCGTTCAGCTCGGGGCGGTGGACCGGGAATACCTCGTCCGGTACACCAACGCGCCCTTCCTCGTGCAGGAGGACGGGTTCTTCCTGCGCCGGGACGGCAAGGAGCAGGTGTGGGACCAGAAGTCCGGGGGCCCAAGAGCGTACGACGCGCCGGGGGTGGAGCCGGCCCTGGAAGGTGAGTTCACGGTGGAGGGGCGGAGGGTGAAGCCCGCCTTCCAGGTCTTCAAGGACCACGTGGCACCCTACACCCCGCAGTGGGCCGCGGAGGTGTGCGGGCTGCCGGCAGAGCAGATCCAGCGGGTGGCCCAGGAGTTGGCGGAGTACGCCCACATCGGCGCCACGGTGGTGGTGGACGGGGTCCGGGTGCCGTATCGGCCGGTGGCCATCCACGCCTACCACATGGCGCAGCAGGAGCTGGGCTTCCAGGCGGTGCGGGCCATGACCCTGATCATGATGCTGCTGGGGGCCGTGGGGGCGGTGGGCGGGCAGCGGTTCGAGGTCGGGCCGTGGAAGCTGCACGAGAACTTTGAGAAGCTGGACCGCATCGAGATCAAAGATCCCCCTTACGACTTCACCCTGAAGGACTCGAAGTTCTTCCCCATCAACTCCGCAAGCCCCGCGGTGGTGGCGAAGGTCATGCAGAACCCCGAGAAGTACGGGGTGAAGGACCTGCCCGAGGTCTTGATCCTCCACATGACGAACCCGCTGCGGGCGTACGGGTCTGCCCCGGACATCCGGGAGGCGTACAGGAAGTTCAAGTTCATCGTGGCCATCGACCCGTGGCTCTCATTGACCGCGGACCTGTTTGCGGACGTGGTGCTCCCCGCGGCCACCCTGGAGAAGTACGAGGGCCCGTACTCCGCCGCGGACCAGTACGTGGACGCGGTGGCCCTCCGCGTCCCGGTGATGCCGCCTTTGTTCGAGAGCCGCGGGGAGATCGAGATCTACCTGGACCTGTGCGAGAAGCTGGGCGTCCTCTACGGCAAGGGCGGGTACCTGGACCACCTGAACGAGGCGCTCAAGCTGAAGGATCCGTACAAGTTGCCCCTGGACCGGAAGCCCACGGTGCGGGAGATCTTCGACCGGTGGGCGAAGTCGGAGGGGATCCCGGAAGGGGTGGCCTACTTCGAGAAGCACGGGGTGCGGCCGAAGGGCGTCATCAAGGCCACCCAGCTCTACGGCTACGCCACGGATCCGCCCTTCGGTGGGGTGCGGCACCGCTTTTACGGGGAGTCCCTGCTGCGCTACCGGAACGAGATGCGATCGAAGGGGGCGGGTGAGATCTACTGGCGGGACTACACCCCGCTGCCCACCTGGCGGAAGCCCACCATGGAGAACTCGCCGCCCGAGTACGACCTGTACCTGGTGAGCTACAAGCTGATCGAACACAAGCAGTCCCGTTCCGCACAGCTCCCTCTTCTCTCGGAGCTCGCACGTCGGGCATGGCTGGAGATCAACCCCGCCACGGCCCGGGCGAAGGGGATCCGGGACGGGGAAGAGGTGTGGGTGGAGTCCCACAACGCGCTGACGGGCGAGACCCGGCGGGTGAAGGCGGTCGCCCGCTACCGGGAGGGGATCCGGCCCGACACCGTGGGCCTGCCACACCACTTCGGGGCGGCGGCGAAGCATCCGTGGGCGGACGGCAACGGGGCAACGGGCGCGGAACTGTACTTCACGGGGGAGGGGTACGTGGCGAACACCGCGGACCAGTCCTTCCACGTGAAGGTCCGCGTCTACAAGGCATAGGACCGGAGGTGGCGGATGCCGAAGTACGCCATGGTGATCGACCTGGACCGGTGCATGGGGTGCCGGGCGTGCATGGAGGCGTGCAAGGTGGAGAACAACACGCCCACCGCCCACTTCTGGATGTACGTGTTCCGGTTCGAGGAAGGCCACTACCCCAACACCCACGTGTGGTTTCTGCCCCGCCCCTGCATGCACTGCGACAACGCCCCGTGCGTGAAGGTGTGCCCCGTGGGCGCCCGGTACAAGCGGGAGGACGGGTTGGTGGCCACGGACTGGGACCGGTGCATCGGGTGCCGCTACTGCGAGGTGGCCTGCCCGTACGGGGTGAACTTCTTCAACTGGAAGGACCCGCGGAAGAACGCGTACCTGGACTGGGACGACGCGGACCTGAGGCCGCGGACGGACGGGAACAGCCCGCCCTACCGCAACCCGGACCTGGACCGGCGGTACGGGAAGGAAGGTCGGCGCACCGCGGGCGGAGGTCGGCTGCGGGGGGTCATCGAGAAGTGCACCTTCTGCGTCCACCGGGTGGAGCGGGGGCTCAAGCCCGCGTGCGTGGCGAACTGCCCCGCCTTCGCCCTCCTGTTCGGCGACCTGGAGGATCCGGCGAGCGAGGTGTCCCAGGTGCTGAAGCGGAAGCCATCCTTCCGACTGCTGGAAGAGCTGGGCACCGAGCCGCGGGTGTACTACGTGGGCGGGCACCCGCCGCACCCGGAGTCCAAGCCCGTGGAAGAAATCGTTGCGAGGGTCTGAGCCATGGCCACGCGGACGGAAACCCTCCCGTACGGCGTCGGACGGTTCACCGCCGGCTGGTGGCTGCTGCTGGCGGTCCTGGCGGTGCTGGTGGGTTGGGGTTTGTACGCCTACTCCCGCCAGCTCGCGGAGGGACTCGTGGT
Source organism: Armatimonadota bacterium (assembly GCA_031460175.1). Classification (NCBI taxonomy): domain Bacteria; kingdom Bacillati; phylum Candidatus Sysuimicrobiota; class Candidatus Sysuimicrobiia; order Candidatus Sysuimicrobiales; family Candidatus Sysuimicrobiaceae; genus Candidatus Sysuimicrobium; species Candidatus Sysuimicrobium tengchongense. The sequence goes on from JAVKGW010000007.1 coordinate 6,149, forward strand.
GACGGGGCTGCGGGACATCGGGAGCATGGCGGGGGCGGCGTGGGGCCTGTACATCGCCTTTGACATCTACTTCGTGGGGGTGAGCTTCGCAGGCATCACCATGGCGGCCCTGATCCGGCTGCTGCGCCTGGAGGAGCTCAGGCCGGTGTCGCGCATGGCCGAGCTGCTGACCATCGTGGCTTTGATCCTGGCGGCCTTCAGCGTCCTACCGGACCTAGGCCAGCCCGTGCGGGGCATCGTGAACCTGTTGCGGTACGCGCGGCCGCAGTCGCCCTTTTTCGGCACATTTACCCTGGTGATCTCCGGCTACCTGTTCGCGAGCCTGGTGTACTTCTACCTGGACGGCCGGCGCGACGCGGCCCTGCTGGCGCGGATCCCGAGCCCCCTGCAAGGCTTCTACCGCCTGTGGGCTGCGGGCTACCGGGATACCCCGGCGGAGCGTGAGCGGCACCACCGCACCGCCTTCTGGCTCGCCATCGCCATCGTGCCTTTGCTGGTGACCGCCCACTCCACCCTGGGGTTCGTGTTCGGGATCCAGTCCGGCCGGCCTGGCTGGTTCAGCACGCTGCAGGCCCCTGCTTTCGTGGTAATGGCTGGCGTGTCGGGGATCGGGCTGCTGCTGGTGATCGCCGCGGTGTTTCGGCACGTGCTGGGCGAGCGTGAGCGGTTGCACGAGGGCATCTTCCGCTGGCTAGGGGGTCTGCTGGCGCTGCTGGTGCTCGTTTATCTCTACTTCACAGTGGCGGAGCTGCTGACCACCACCTACACGGGTCACGAGGTAGAGGTGCGGCTGACCCTGGCGCTGCTCAACGGACCGTACGCCTGGCTGTTCTGGGTCAGCATGGGGGCGCTGGTGCTGGCGCTGGCGTCGCTGGTCCTGCCCTACGTACCCTCCCTGGTGCCCGTGCGCGTGCCCTCCTTCCAGCCGGCCTTCGCGCGTGCAGCCGGTCTGGCGGCGGCGGGCGCGGGGCTGGTCCTGATGATCTACCGCCACAGCCCCCGCCTGGTCCCCGTGGCCGGAGCTGGCGGGCCCGAACCCGAATGGGTGGGGTGGGTGCTGGCGGGTCTGGCGGTGGTGTTCGTCCTGTCGTGGTTCCCTCTGTTCGCCCGGAGCGTGGTGGCCGCAGGCGTGGCGGGAGGCTTGCTGGTGAACGTGGCCGCGGTGGGCAAGCGGCTGCTCATCGTGGTGCCCTCGCAGACGCATGGCACGCTCCTACCGTACGGACCCGGCTCGTACACGCCCACGTGGGTGGAGTACAGCGTCGTGGCCGGCCTGTTCGCGCTCGGCACGCTGCTGTACACCCTGTTCGTGAAGGTGTTCCCGATCATGGAGGTTGCGGAGGAACGGTGATGCGGGCGGCCTGGACGCTGCTGTTGGTGTTGGTGGGTTTTGGCCTACAGGCGGTGAGCTACTTCTTCTTAGCGGCACCCCTGGGGGTTCCCAGCAGCCCTGTGTACAGCGACCCGCGGTTGCCGTTCGCGCCGGCCCTGTTCATCCTGGGTGTCATGCTCGTGTTCTTGGCCGCGGTGGTGTACGAGCTCTTGCCGGAGCGCAGCTCCCCGTGAAGGCCCTCGCCGCGGCCCGGCACGCCCTCTACCGGTTCTTCGGCCTGGTCTTCCTGTACCCGGATCCTGGGCGGCGGGCGCGGCTGCGCCGGCTGGCGCGGGCGCTGGGGGCGGAGAAGGCCGTGCGCGGCCTGGCCTTCTTCCCCGTTTGGCGGGCGTCCTGGGAGCGGCTCCAGCAGAACCTCGGGGAGGGGCTGGAAGAGGTGTACCTCCGGATCTTCGACCTCACGGGTCGGCGAGGAGGCTGCTCCCTCTGCGAGTCCGGCTACCGGGACGCTTCCTGGCAGGCAGCGGCGGAGTTGCAGCGGGAGTACCGGGAGGCGGGAGTCCAGCCGAAGGGTCCGGAGCCTTCGGACCACCTCTCCGTGGAGCTGGAGTACCTGGCCGTGCTCGTGGCGAGGGAGGCTAGGGAGTGGGAGGCCGGCACGGCCGGGGTGGAGGAGATCTTGCGACGGCAGCGAGACTTCCTGCGGGCACACCCGTGCGCCTGGGTGCCGGAGCTGGTGGTTCGCGTCCGGGAGCACGACCCCACGGGCGTGTACGCGGCAGCGGCGGAGGCGCTGGAGGCCTTCCTGGAGCACGAGGGGGACCTTACGGAGCTGCTCCTCCGGCAGGTGGGGAAGGTGGAGCTGGCGCGGTGATGGGGATGGGGGAGCCTGGACGGGCCCTGCTCGTGATCTGCGGACACCGAGGGAATCGGGGCGCGCCGTGGGCGGATCTGGGGGCGGTGGAGGAGATCCCGGGTGCGTGCGAGTTTCCGGAGCGCCTCGTCCGGTTGCTCCGCTCCCACCCCGCGGATCGCGGCGTCCTCGCCCTCTGTGGGGTCTGGGCGCTCCCGGAGGACGTCCGGGTGGCCCTGCGGGGCGCGGGGAAGGACCCGGAGGCCTTTTTCGCGCTGGATCCGTGGTCCGGGCAGGATTCCGAGGCGGGTGCAGAACGCGCGGCGCTCCTGATCCGGGCGGCCCTGGCGCGGGTGCGGGTGTGGCCTGGCACGGTCCCGGCGAACCTGGCTCCGTACCTGCCGGAGCGGCTAAGCCGCCGCACGCTCCTGCGGTTCCCACCCGTGGCGTACCGGGTGGTCCCTCGGGTGGAACGGGACCGGTGTCGGGCCGCGGACGGCTGCGCGGCGTGTGAGGGGAGCTGTCCTGTGGACGCCCTCCGGGTGGCCGAGGGCCGAGTCGTGCTCGATCGGACGAAGTGCACGGGGTGCGCGGCATGCGTGGAGGCCTGCCCGCACGAGGCGGTGGTCTTTCCGGGGTACATGGGGGAGGAAGTGGCCGCGCACGTGGAGGCCTTGCTGGATCCCACGGTGGGCCCTCCGGGGCCGAGGGGGATCGTGTACGTGTGCGCGGGCGTCCCCTGGGATCCCTCGTGGGATGCGAGGTGGCTTCCGGTTCCCGTGGCGTGCGTGAGCTCGCTACCTGTCTCGTGGATCCTCGCGCCCCTTTTACGGGGGGCGAGTTCGGTCGCGGTGGCGCCGTGCGCCTGCAAAAGAGGGGAGGGCGCCCGTGGGGTGCTGGAAGCCCGGCTGGAGTTCTGCCGGGCGTATCTCGGAGGGCTTGGGCTCGGGGAGCGGAGGATCCACGGGGCGCTGCTCTCCGTGGCGCCCCACGAGGAGCCTGCCCTGCCGCGGTGCGGGGACGGGGAAGGGACGTTGTTCGGGACAGGACCGGAGGCCGCTTCCAGGGTGCTGCGCCTATTGGCGGACGTGGCGGGTCGGGCCGCGTGGGTCGAGCACCCGGCTTCTCCCCTGGGCCTGGTGGAGATCGACGCGGGAACCTGTACCGGGTGCGGCATGTGCGCGGCGCGGTGCCCGACGGATGCCCTCAGCTTCGTGCAGGACGGGGAGGCGGTCCTGCGATGGGATCCCGCCCGATGCACGGGGTGTGGGCAGTGCACCGGGGTCTGCCCGGAGATCGAACGGGGGGCCATCCGGGCGCGCCGTGCCGTGGACGTCGCGGAGCTGCGCCGCGGCGTCCGAACCGTGTATCGGGAGGAGGTGGTGCGCTGCGTGGCCTGCGGAGCCCCCGTGGCCCCCCGCCGCATGCTGGAGCGGGTGACGGGCCTGCTGGGGGAGGACGGCCGCGCGTGGGAGGAGGTGCTCTCGTGGTACTGCTCGGAGTGCAGGGCCCTTCGAGGCCGAGGGGTCGGCCTGGAGCCGGAGGCGGGAGCGTGAGGCGAGGCAGCCTTCGGAACGTACCCTGGGCGGCGTTTGCGCTGGTTCTGGCCGCGCTCCTCGGCGGGTGGTGGTCGTGGCGGCGGGCCGCATCCCCGGAGCTCCCGAGTCCGGCACGGGTGGTCGTGTACCAGAACCCGCGCTGCGGCTGCTGCGGGGTGTACGTGGGCTACCTCCGTGGGGCGGGCTACGCGGTCGAGGTGGTGAGGACGGAGGACATGGAGGGGGTCAAGCGGCGGTACCGGGTGCCGCGCCCGCTTTGGAGCTGTCACACCGCGGTGGTGGGCCGGTACTTCGTGGAGGGGCACGTGCCGGCGGAGGCGGTGCAGGAACTGCTGCGGCGGGCCCCGGACGGGCTGGGGATCGCACTCCCCGGCATGCCCAGCGGGTCGCCCGGCATGCCCGGCCTGCGGCAGGGATCCTTTGTGGTCTATGCGGTCACCTCCGCGGGCACGTGGCGGGAGTTCGGGCGGTTCTAGATCGGCCGGGGGATCACAGGTCCCGGAACAGGGTCTTGAAATCCACCTCCGGCCACAAGCCCACCACGCTTCCGTCCCGCACCCGCACGTATCCCCGCTCGCTGATCTTGAAATGCGGAATGGCGGCCGCGGTGAGGATGTCTACGGTGAGAGAAGGTCGGGGGCTGTGGAAGCCGAGTGCGCGCAGCGCCTCGTCCACCGCCCGCTCCCGCCGCGCCACCTCCTCCAAAGGCAGGGTGGAGACTACCCCCGCTACGGGGGCAGGGAGCTCCGCCCGGATCTCTCCTCCCGTCACCACCGCACATCCGCCCCCGAGCGCCACCACCCGTCGGATGGCGAGGGCCATGTCCTCGGGAGATCGACCCACACACAGGAGACAGTGGGCGTCCCAGGCCATGGTGGTGGCGTAGCCGCCTTGCCGCATCCCGAGTCCCTGCACGAAGCCCACAAAGGCGCGTCCGGGCTCCGAGACCCGGTCCACCGCGGCCACGAGAGCCACATCGGCCTCCGGTGGGATCCGGACCGTTCCTTCCTCCACCGGTAGCTCCACCACGGTCTCCCGGGTGACCAGGTGCGTTGCCATTTGAATCGCCCGCACCCGCACGGCCCCCTGTCTTTGCGGGGCTACAACCCGCAGGGCTTCGGGCGGAAGGAGGCAGGCGTGGGACACGGTGCGGTAGAGCGCCTCCGGATACCGGGGAGGTCGGGACGGCACCAGGACCCTGCCGTTCTCCGCCGCCACCCGTCCGTTGGCCACCACCACCTCCGCCCGGAAGTCCTGCAAGCTCGGGGTGAGCACGAGATCCGCGTACCGGCCGGGTGCGAGCCCACCCACCAGGTGGTCCAGCCGGAAGTGCTCCGCCACGTTCAGGGTGACGGCCTGCACCGCACGGACGGGGTCCATCCCCAACCGCACGGCCTTGCGGAGGAGATGGTCCACATAGCCCTCCTCCAGGAGCTGCTCTGCGGCCACGCTGTCCGTCACCAGGCACAGCCGCCGCAGGTCCACCTTCCCGTCCCGCCACACGGAGGCCACCGCTCCCATCTCCTGCCGGACCTTTCCCTCCCGCACCATGGTGTGGTAGCCGAGCCGGAGCCGCTCCAGCACCTCCTCCGCGGTGATGGGCTCGTGACAGGAAGTCACCCCCGCGGCCGCATAGGCGGCCAGGCGACCTCCCCGCGCCCCTGCGCCGTGTCCCTCCACGACTTTTCCGGCTTCCAGGGTCGCGCGCACGAGATCCACCAGTCGCGGGTCCTCCCGCAGCACAAGGTTGGCCCAGTAGACCTCCCCCAGCCCCACCACTTCCGGCCGCCGCAACAGTTCCCGATACGTCTCCGGGTCGGGAGCCACGTCCTCCATGAAAGGGGCACAAGAGGCGAGCGGCGGGAGGGTCACGAAAACCTTCACGGGCTGGTCCCGCACCGCCTCCATCCCCGCCAGGATGCCCGCAAGACCTGCGACGGAGGCGGGCTCCGCGAGCTCGGTGATCACGGTGGTGGTGCCGGAGGCCAGGATGTACGGGATCGCCTCTTCTGGGCAGTAGCGGGCGCCCAGCAGGTGGGTGTGGCCGTCCAGGAGCCCCGGCACCGCGTACCGGCCCGCGGCCTCCAGCACGTCGGTGCGCTCTCCGATCAATCCCTCCGTCGCCGGTCCCACGTAGGCGATCCGGTCACCGGCGGCGGCGATGACCCAATCGACGTGCAGTTCCCCCGTATACACGTCCACCACCACCGCTCCCTGCACCACCAAGTCCGCGGGCTCCAGCCCCTGGGCCACCCGCATCCGCCGGGCGAATCCCTCCGCGGAGACGTTCTCCATCCCGCACCTCCAAAAAGGCCCTCTTGGGGTATGCTACAGGCTCTCCGTGGGGGAATCGCTAGAGAATCTCCCGCAGGAGGTCTTGGAGACGATCCGCGAGCAGAGCGGCCTTTTCCTCGGTGGAGCCCACAAGGATCTCGCGTCTGCGCTCCCGGCGTCCCGCTTCCTGTACGCCCGCCACCATGGTGGGCGAACCTGCGGTCCCCACCAGTTCGGGGTCCACCTGCAGGTCCTTTGCGGACCAGACGGTGACGGGAGCGTCCTCGGCCCAGGCCATACGCAGGGGGTCCAGGAACCTGGGCTCGTTCGCACCCACCCGGACGGAGACGACTGCCGGTACCGGAACCGCCACCACCTCGTACCCCGCTCCGAGCTCACGCCGGACCTTGACCTTTCGGACTTCCGGGAGGAACTCCACCCTGGACGCGTAGGTGACGTGCGGGATCTCCAGCCACTCGCCGATCTGGGCCGGCACCTGCCCCGTGGCCCCGTCGCTGGATTCCTCCCCGCACAGCACGAGGTCGTAGGCGCCGACCTGGGCGATGCCCCGGGCCAGGGTGTACGCGGTGGCCAGGGTGTCGGCCCCCGCGAACGCGCGGTCGCTCAAGAGGAAAGCGGCATCCGCGCCCATGGCCAGGGCGGTGCGGAGGTAGGGCTCGAAGAACGGGGGTCCCATGGAGATCACGCCCACCCAACCGTTCCACCGCTCCTTCATCTGGAGAGCCATCTCCAGAGCGTTGAGGTCCGGAGGGTTGATCTCCGAACGCGCCCGGGCCCGGTCCAAGGTCTTGGTCTCGGGGTTGATGCGAACCTCCTCGGGTTTGGGCACCACCTTCAGGCAGACGAGGATGCGGATTCCCTCCATGCGCTCACCTCTTCTTTCCGTCGCCGCAGCTCCTCCAGGAAGACGGGCAGGAAGGCGAAGAGGTCGTCCACGATCCCGTAATCCGCGTGCTCGAAAATGGGAGCTTCCTCGTCCAGGTTGATGGCCACCACGGTCTCCGCAGCCTCGATCCCCACGGTAAACTGCATGGCGCCGCTCGCACCGCACACCACCGCGAGCTTCGGCCTCGTCACGCACCCCGTCTGGCCGATCTGCCACTCCCGCGGCGCCCACCCCGCGTCCACGGCCACCCGGGTGGCGCCCAGCCGGCCGCCCAGGAGGTCTGCCAGTTCCCGCAGGGGACGGAAGTCCCCACGGGTCCCCCCACCCCCGACGACCAGGATTCTTGCCGTGGTGAGATCCTCCTCCGTCCCCACGCACCGCTCCAGGACTTCGATCCGGCTCTCGCCCACGGGGACCTCCACGCGGCGGACGGTCCCCGTTCTCGGCTCCGGGGTGGGCCTGGGGAAAACTCCGGGACGCACCGTGGCCATCTGCGGCCTGTGACGGGGGCACTGGATGGTGGCCAGGATCCCTCCTCCGAACCCCGCGGTAATTCCCAGGAGGTGTCCCGTTTCGGGGTCGATCCGCAGGTCCACGCAGTCCGCCACCAGACCGGTGCGCAGCCGGGCCGCCAGACGGGCCGCCAGATCCCGGCCGTTGGGAGTGGCCCCGAGAAGCAGGATGTCGGGACGGTGGGTGGCCACGAGGTGGAAGAGGACGTCCGTGTACACGTCCGACCGGTACAGATGGAGATGAGGATGGTCCACCAGAAGCACCTCGTCCGCGCCGTAACGAACGGATTCGTGTGCCAGGGGTTCGACTCCGTCGCCGAGGACCACGCCCGTGAGCTTCACCGCACGCTCCTGCGCAAGGCTGCGGGCCTTCCCCAGGAGCTCCAGGCTCACCCCCGAAGGCCGCCCGTCGGTCTGCTCCAGGTAGACCCACAGGCCCCGGGCCTCCTCGGGGCTGTACAGCGACTTGACCATCAGCACTCCCTACAGGGCCTGGGCCGCGAGCTCCGCCACATCCATCACCCGCAGGCCCTTCACGTCCAGCACCTTCACGCTGTCCTCCAGGCAGATGAGGCAGTGCGGGCAGGCGGTGACGAGGATCTCCGCCCCCGTCTCGAGCGCCTGCCGGACCCGGAGGTTCGAGAACCGCTCCTCCGGAGCCGTCTCCATCCACATCCTGCCCCCGCCGCCCCCGCAGCAGAGGGCCAGCTCCCGGTTCTCACGCATCTCCGCCAGCTCCACTCCCGGGATGGCCGCCAGCAAACGCCTGGGCTCTTCGTAGACGCCGTGCCGCCGTCCCAGGTAACAGGGGTCGTGGTAGGTTACGCGGGCCCGCACTTCCCGGGTGAACCGCAGGCGACCCTGTTCCAGGAGGCCGGCCAGGTACTCGGTGTAGTGCAGGGGCTGGAAGCCCCCCGCGAGGTCCGGGTAGAAGCGCTTGAACATGTCGTAGCAGTGCGGGGAGGTCGTGAGGAGGGCACGGACGCCAGCCTCCGCCAGAAACCTCGCATGCTGTTCCACGTACCGCCGGAGATAGGCGTCGTGGCCCAGGACGTGGATGCTCTCCCCGCAGCAACGCTCCTGCTCGCCCAAGATGCCGAAAGACACGCCCGCCTGTCGCAGCACCTGCACCAGGCTGCGGGCCACCCGCTGGATGCGGCGGTCGTACGAAGGGGTGCAGCCCACGTAGTAAAGCACTTCGTGGTCCGGACAGAACTGCGGGAGCTGCAGGTCCTTGGCCCACAAGTGCCTGTGGGAGGGCGGCCGGCGGTAGGGGTTGCCGTCCCAGTGCACGGCCCACAGGATCCTGTGCAGGTTCCGGGGGACGCCACCTGCGCGCCAGGCGTGGGAGCGGAGCCGCACGATGCCCTCCGGGATGTCCACCCCCCGCGGGCAGCCGGCCACGCACGCGGCGCACATGGTGCACCGCCAGAGGGTGTCCGCGGTGTCCGGGTCCAGCCCCAGCTGGACCCTGCGGACCACCTCCCGAATGCTCAGCCTGCCGCCGACGAGGCCCCAGGGGCATGCCGCGGTGCATGCCCCGCAGCTGAAGCAGGGGCTGAAAGCTCCTCCCGTGACCCGGAAGAGGCGTTCCCAGGCCGCGTCGTCGAAGGTGACTTCCCGCACCGACGCCGTCATGACCCGCTCCCCGACGGGACCCCGAGCTTCTGGCAGTACTCCTGCACCACCCGGTGCATCTCCGCCATCTTGCTGGCGAACAGCTTGCCCTCCGAGGCGGAGATCCACTGGAGCTGGAACCGCTCGGGAGCGATGCCCTGCCGTACGAACCGCTTCTTCCACAGCTCGTAGCGTTTGGCGGTGTAGCGGTTCGCGTAGTTGTAGTGGCAGTCAGACCCCTGATCCGTCAGGCGGCAGCCCGTGATCAGCACGGCGCCGGCCCCCTTCTCGAAGGCCCGGGTCACGAAGTCGTGCTCGACCCGAGCGGAACACATGGTGCGGATGATGCGGGCGGAAGGCGGGTACTGGAGCTTCTCGATCCCCGCCTGGTCTGCCCCCGCGTAAGAGCACCAGTTGCAGGCGAACACCAGCACCTTCTCCTGAGGCCGCTCCGCGAGCGCGGCGTCGATCTGGGCCAGGATCTGCTCCTTGGTGAAGTAGGGCATCTCGATGGCGTCGTAGTTGCACGTGGCCGCGCAGTTCCCACAGCCCTGGCAGACGGCCTCGATGATCCGGACCTTGCCCTCTTTGACCCGCCCCAGCATCTCGATGGCGCCGAACGGGCAGGCGGGAACGCAGAGCATGCACCCGATGCACCGGTCGGGATCCACCACCGCGGTCAAGGGCTCCTTCCCGATGGCCCCCCGGGACAGAAGGCCGCTGGCCTTGGCCGCGGCCGCCAGGGCCTGGGAGACGGACTCCCGGACGTCCTTGGGCGCCTGGGCGGTTCCACCGAGGTAGACGCCCTGGATCGCGGTCTCCGCGGGGCCGAGCTTGGGGTGCAGCTCCAGGAAGAACCCGTCCTCGCTGTGCGCCAGCTTTAGCTGCGCCGTGAGGTTTTCGGCCCGTGGCCGCAGGCCCACCACCAGGACCAGGAGATCCGTGGGAAGGCTCACGAGAGTCCCGGAGAGCTCGTCCCGCACCGTCACCACGCCGTCCTCGTAGCGGATGGCCTCCTGCGGAGGAAGGTCGGTCGCGTAGCGCAGGAAGACCACGCCCTCCCGCATGGCCTGTTCGTACAGCTCCTCTGCCTGCCGGCTGTAGGTGCGGATGTCCTTGGAGAGAATGCGGACGTGCTTGCCGCGGCGACGCAGCTGCAGGGCCTGGCCGATCATGGAGGCGCAGCAGTACCGGGAACAGCCCATCGGGCCCTGCCGGGAGCCCACGCAGGAGACGAAGGTGATCCGCTGGGCGTCCACCCGGTCGAGGACCTGCTCCAGCTCAAGATTGGTGATGACCCGGGGGTCCTGGCCGTACCGGAACTCTGTGGGGACGTAGGGCTCCGCACCCGTGGCGAGGACCACCGCCCCGACCGTGAGCTCCTCGCCGTCCGTGAGGCGCGCGGAGAAGTTGCCCACATACCCGCTGATGACCTCCACCTCCGTCCCCAGGTGGACGCGCACCCCGGCCCGCCGCAGTTCCTCCTCCGCCTCCCGGAGGACCTCGCGGGCGGGGACCCCCGAGGGCCACAGGGTGTCGAGATGTCGCAGGGTGCCTCCCAGCTCTGGCTCCCGCTCCACCAGGTGCGTCTCGAAGCCCTGGCGGGCCAGGTTGGCAGCGGCGGTCATGCCCGCGATGCCGCCTCCGATCACCAGGGCCCGCTGCACCACAGGCTGGGTGCGGGGTTCGAGGGGTTGGAGCCGCCGTGCCTTCTCCACCCCCATGCGCACCATGTCCTTCGCCTTCTCCGTGGCCTCGTCCCGGAAGTCCTTGTGCACCCAGGAGTCCTGGTTTCGGAGGTTGACCATCTCCAGCAGATAGGGGTTGAGGCCCGCGCGCACAAGGACTCCCCGGAAGGTCCCCTCGTGGGTCTTGGGGGAGCAGGCGGCCACCACCACCCGGTTGATGCCCTTCTCGCGGATGGCCTGAACGATTTCCTGCTGGGGGACACCGGCGCAGCTGAACATCTGGTCCTGGGCCCAGACCACGTCCGGTAGGCTCCGGGCGAAGTCCACCACCTGCTGGACGTTCACCACCCCCGCGATGTTGCTGCCGCAGTGGCAGACGAACACGCCCACCCGGGGCCGGTCCAACTCCACCGTGGGCTCCACCCGCGGCTCCTCGGGCCAGCTGCGTTCCGTGAGATGCACGAGGCTCACCGCGGCCGCGGCGCCCGCTTCCGCTACGCTGTCCGGGATGTCCTTGGGCCCCGCGGCACAGCCCGCCACGTAGATCCCGGGCCGGGTGGTGAGCAAGACCCCACCTCGCTGCGCCTGCACCTTGAGGAACCCATCCCCATCCAGCTCCACCCCCAGGATCCGGGCCAGCTCTGCGAGCCCTTCCGGCGGACGCACCGCGGGCGCCAGGACCACCATGTCGTAGTCCTGTTCGCGGACTTCCCCCGCGAGCGTGTCCTCGTACCGCACCCGGAGACCGCGTCCGTTCGGGCGGACGAAGGCGGGGCGCCCCCGGACGAACTTGGCTCCCTCCTCGCGTGCGCGCCGCCAGAACGCATCGAAGCCCTTGCCGTAGGCCCGCACGTCCATGTAGAGCACGGTCACGTCCTTGACCCCGTGGTCGAGAGCCTGGAAGGCATGCTTGATGGAGTACATGCAGCAGAACCGGGAACAGTACGGGTAGAAGCGGCGGTCCCTCGACCCTACGCAGAGGACGAACAGGAGGCTGTGGGGGGGCTGACCGTCCGAGGGGCGGAGGATCTCCCCGCCCGTGGGGCCCGCGGAGGTCAGGAGGCGCTCGAACTCGAGGGAGGTGAGAATGTCCGGATGGGTCCCGTACCCGTAAGCCCGGAGCGCGCTGGGATCGAACAGGTCGTAGCCCGTGGCCACGAGGATGGCACCCACTTCCCGCACCACCGGCTGGCTGCGCGGCATGAGGAAATCGATGCACTTGGGGCCGCAGACCTCCACGCACCGCTGGCAGGGCAGGTAGTTGGGCGGGTCGTTGAGGCAGTTCTCGATGTCCACGATGTAGGCGCCGGGGACGGCTTGGGGGATGGGGGTGTAGATGGCGCGGCGGACCTCCATGGAGGCGGTGAACTCGTTGGGCAGGACCACGGGGCACGCCTGGGTGCACAGGTCACACCGGGTGCACTCGTCGGTTACGAACCGGGCCCGCTGGCGGATGGTTACCCGGAAGGCCCCGGCCTCGCCTTCCACCCGCTCCACCTCCGCGGGTGCCAGGACCTCGATGTTGGGGTGTTGCTCCACCTCCGACATCTTCGGCGCCTCGATGCAGATGGAGCAGTCCAGGGTGGGGAAGTTCTTGTCCAGCACGGACATCTTGCCCCCGATGGTCAGGGCGCGCTCCACCAGGGTGACGCGCGCGCCGGCCCGCGCCAGGTCCAGGGCCGCCTGGATCCCCGCGATCCCGCCCCCGATGATCAGAACCCGGTCGCTCATGCCGTCCGCTCCCGCACGTACCGGTAACCCGTCTCCAGTGCCCGCAGGTTCAGCTCCACGGTCCTGGGCCGGACGGAGGTCCGCACCGCCTCCTCCAGGCTCCCCTTGCGCACGATGTCGGTGGCCGCGGCGAGGGCCCCCAGCATCACCATGTTGGCCACGATGCGGCGGCCCAGGGATTCCGCCAGCCGTGTGGCCGGCACCTTCACGGCCCGGTCTTCGGCCTGCAGGGGGACCAGGTCCTCGTCCACCAGCAGGATCCCCTGGGGCCGCAGGGTGTGCCGGTAGGTGTGGTAAGCTTCCGCGGACATGAGCACGAGGACGTCGGGGTACTCGATGTGAGGGTACTCGATGGGTTCGTCCGAGATCACCACCTCCGCGCTGGCGGCACCGCCCCGGGCTTCCGGCCCGTAGGACTGGACCAGGGTGGCCTCCTTGTCCTCGTACACCGCCGCGGCTTTCCCCAAGATGTAGCCCGCGAGGACGATCCCCTGGCCGCCAAACCCGCTGATCCGGATCTCACGCCTCATGCGGGCCGCCTCCCTGCACCTTGCGGAGCACGTGCTCCCGGTAACGGTCCATGTAGGTGGGGCGTTCGGTGTCCACGAAGACGCCGCAGAGGATCTTGGAGTCCTTGCGCATGCTGAGCGCCAGCATCTCGAGAGCTGCTCGCGGGTCGTAGTCCGCCTGCCGCCGGTAGAACCACATCTCGTCTATCCCTTCGCCGAGGTCGTTGGGACGTCCGAACCCCACGGGGCAGGGGGCCAGGACCTCGATGAACCGGAACCCGCGCTTCCGGAGGGCCCGGAGCATGGTCGCCTCCAGCTGGCGCACGTGCAGGCAGGTCCAGCGGGCCACGAACACCGCCCCGCAGGCGGCGAGGAGGCGGGGGAGGTTGAAGGGGTCCTCGTGGAAGCCGTAGGGGGAGGTGGTGGTGATGGCCCCCTGGGGCGTGGTGGGGCCCAGCTGTCCGCCGGTCATGCCGTAGTTGAAGTTGTTGACGCAGATCACGTTGAGGTCCACGTTGCGTCGGGCCGCGTGGATGAGGTGGTTCCCGCCGATGGCCACGAGGTCCCCGTCGCCGCTGAAGACCGTCACCACCAACTCGGGATTCGCGATCACCAGACCGGTGGCGAAGGGGATGGCCCGGCCGTGGGTGGTGTGAAACCCGTCCACGTTCAGATAGCCCGCGGCCCGCCCCGTGCACCCGATCCCGGAGACCACCACCTGTCGATCCAGGGGAATCCCGGAGGCCAGCATGGCCCGGGCGAAGCACCCGAGCACGGTCCCCAGGCCGCACCCCGGACACCAGATGTGCGGCAGGCGGTCCGACCGCAGGACCTCATCCAACGGATGCGTGTCGGCGACGGCTTCCCTGGGCACTCCGGTACGCCTCCTCGATGCGGAGCAGGATGAGCTGTGGGGGCATCATCATCCCGCCGGCATGGTGGGCGCCGTAAACAGGCCGGTCCGTGAACCGCTCCACCTCCCGGGCCACCTGGCCCAGGTTGAGCTCCGCCACCACGAAGGCCCGGACACGGGGCGAGAGTTGCTCCACCACATGGCCGGGGAACGGCCACAGGGTAATCGGCCGCAGGAGCCCCACCCGCATCCCTTCCTTCCGGGCCAGGCGGATCGCTTGCCGCGCGGAGCGGGCGGTGGACCCGTAGGCGACCACCACCACCTCCGCGTCCTCCACCTCCAAAAGCTCGTACTCCACGATCTGGGAGTAGGCGCGGCGGATTTTCTCGTTCAGCCGCCGGACCAGCTGGTCGTGAACCTCCGGACGCATCACGGGGTATCCCCGCTCGTCGTGGGTGAGGCTCTCCACGTACACCCGGTAGCCCTCTCCCGCCCGGGGCATGGGGGGAACGAGATCCTCGTCTGGGGCGAAGGGGAACAGGAGCTCGCCGGGAGGCACCTTCGGACGGGGCCGCTCCCACCGTTCGATCGCCTCTTCCGGGGGGATCACCACCCGCTCGGTCATGTGCCCCACCACCTCGTCCGCCAGGATCACCACGGGGTTGCGGAACCGCTCGGCCACGTTGAAGGCCCGCACGGTGAGGTCGAACATCTCCTGGCAGGTGGACGGGGCGTAGGCGACGATCTCGTAGTCCCCGTGGGAACCCCACTTGGCCTGCATCACGTCGCCCTGGCCCGCGAGGGTCGGCAGCCCGGTGGAGGGGCTTCCGCGCTGGACGTCCACCACCACGCAGGGCGCCTCCATCATGACCGCGAGGCCCAGGTTCTCCATCATGAGGCTGAAGCCGGGGCCGGAGGTGGCGGTCATGGCCTTGGCGCCGGCCCAGGAGGCGCCGATGATGGCCGCCATGCTGGCCAGTTCATCCTCCATCTGGATGTAGTGGCCGCCCACCTCCGGAAGGCGGAGCGCCAGGCGCTCCGCGATCTCCGTGGAGGGCGTGATGGGGTACCCCGCGAAGAAGGTGCAGCCCGCGGCGAGGGCCCCTTCCGCACAGGCCACGTCGCCCAGCAGGAAGTGTCGGCCGGTGAGAACCCGCCTCCCCTTCACCCGGTGACCTCCACGGTGTAGATGGCGAACTCCGGGCAGATCACGGTGCAGAACCCGCAGTGCACGCAGTCCTCTTCTTTGCCCGGCCGGACCACCGGGTAGTGGTACCCCTTGGAGTTCATGGAGGAGGACTCCATGAGGACCTCCCTGGGGCAGAAGTCGATGCAGAACCGGCAGCCCTTGCAGCGGTCCGGCAGGATGAACACCTGACCCCTCGGGATCCGGACCCTGCCGACGTTCAGAGGAGTGCGGAGGAGGGAGGACGGACTCGCCATAGCACCTACGTCCTCAAATTTCATTTACGTTCGGCCCGCATCCGTGGGGAATGCTCCAGACGGCCCATATTTTCTCGCGCATCGGGTTGATGCCCGGGATCTCCACGCCCATCTCAGCGGGATTTGCTGGGCACCCGGAACCGGAGATGGAAGGGTTGTAGCCCGGCGGCGGCCAGGTGTTCGGCCAGGACCAGGGGCGGGACGTTGGTGGCGCACAGGTCCGCCCGCTTGATCACCCCGTCCAGGCGCACGGAGAGCACGAGTCCCCAACGGTCCGGCTCCAGGGTCCGCAGGGCATGGACCAAACGGCTGAGATCCTCCAGTCCTGCGGGGAGGGCCACGGAGAGCCGCACGCCCTCCAGGTCTCCGCCCCGGAGGTAGACCAGGGCGTCGAAGAGATCGCTCTTCGTGACGATCCCCACCAGCTGCTCCCGGTCCAGGACGGGAAGGCAACCGATCCGGTGCCGGCGCATCAGGGTGGCGGCCTCTTCCACCGTGGCTCCCGGAGAGACGGTGATCACCTCGCGGGTCATCACGTCGGCAACCGTGAGATCCTGTGGGAGGGCAGGAGGACGGCTCAGCTCCGCGGACACCAGGGGAGGCAGGGCCGCCCGGAGGAGGTCCGTCCACGTCACCACGCCCACCAGCCGGTTCTCCTGCACCACGGGCAGATGGCGAACCCGGAGGCTCTGCATCTGCTCCAGGGCCTCCTGCAGGGGTGCCTGGGGGGAAACGGTCACCGGGTTCGCGGTCATCACGTCCTGGACGAGCATACATCCCTCCGGCAAGCACGTTAGCCCGCGCCCCCCTTCAGGCGCGGGCTCATGTACCACATTTCCCATGGGCTCCGGATCTGGGGCATCCGGTGCGGACCCGATTTTCCCCTCGGTCGGACGATGGATCCGTCCCCCTCGCCCCCCCGCCCGGGGAGGACGTACGGTCCGTGCAAGCGTCCAGGAGGTCGGCCCCCCATCGGGTCCCCGTTCGAGCGGGAAATCGGTTCCCCGTTGGATGGCGGGGGAGCCGGATGGCCAGTACCGTGACATCGGATCCAAGAGATCCGCCGGACCTGCGGCCACGGCAGGCCTCGGCGGGTGGAACCTTTTTGGAGCGCACCGTGCGACTGACGCGGGAGACGGAGTATGCGTTGCGGGCCCTGAGATATCTCGCGGGGCTTTCGGGAGGAGAAACAGCCCCGGCCTCCCGGGTGGCGGAGGCGTGCGGGCTTCCCCGGGAGTTCTTAAGCAAGACCCTGCGGCGGCTCGTACGGGCAGGGTTGCTGCGCTCCTCCCGAGGCCGCAGCCGCGGGTACGCCCTCACCCGCTCTCCCCGGGAGATCAGCGTCCGGGAGGTCCTGGAGGCGGTAGAGGGTCCGGACTACTTCCGGCGATGCGTGTTCTGGGACAGCCGCTGCTCCGAGGACCGTCCATGCGTGCTGCACGGGGTGTGGGCGGATGTGCGGCCGCGGCTCATGGAGGCCCTGGGTTGGCTTACCCTGGACGCCCTCCGCGATCCCGGGTGGGCCCGGGATCCCCCGGAGCCAAGGCTCCCCTCTGACTTTCGGGCTCCCGGCCCCAAAAACTCTAGGGGAGGTGAAGGGAAATGAAGCAACGCGGGATCCTGATGGGACTGGCGGTGGTGGCCGCGGCGGTGTTGGCCGTATCCCTGGCAGGGCAGGCCCAGCGGGCGGGGACGTTGCCCGCGGACGTCCAGAGCCTCATCGAGGCCAAGGGCCTCACCCCGGACCAGGTGCGGGCCGCCATCCAGACGTACGTGCCGCCCGGCAAGTACGACGAGTACCTGATGTTCTCGTCCGCCGGGCAGGGCGGGCAGGTGCTGGTGTTCGGCATCCCGTCCATGCGGCTGCTGCGGGTGATCGGGGTGTTCGCCCCAGAGCCCTGGCAGGGCTACGGGGTCGGGTCCGAGGAGACGGAGACGGTTCTGGGCTGGCGGAGCAAGGACCCGCGGCTCGCGTGGGGGGACACCCACCACCCGGCCCTCAGCGAGACGAACGGCGAGTACGACGGCAAGTGGCTGTTCATCAACGACAAGGCGGGAAGCCGCATCGCGGTCATCGACCTCCGGGACTTCGCCACCAAGCAGATCGTGCAGAACCCCAACGCGGTGAGCAACCACGGCGCGGTGGTCAGCCCCAACACGGAGTACGTGCTGGAGGTCACCCAGTACGCGGGCCCCTTCCCGTTCCGGTACGTGCCCCTCACCCAGGAGAACTACAACCGGCACTTCCGGGGCCTGGCCACCTTCTGGAAGTTCGACCGGGGCAAGGGGCGCATCGACGTGAGCAAGTCCTTCCAGATCGAGCTCCCGCCGTACTGGCAGGACCTGGCGGACTTCGGGAAGCTGGAAAGCCACGGCTGGGCCTTCTGGAACTCCTTCAACAGCGAGCGGGCCATCGGCGGGACCCTGGAGAAGAAGCCGCCCGTGGAGATCGGCGCGTCCGCCCGCGACATGGACTACCTGCACATCGTGAACTGGAAGCGGGCGGAGGAGCTGGTGGCGCAGGGGAAGTACCAGGTGGTGAACGGGATGAAGGTGATCCGCCTCAAGGACGCGGTGGAGGCGGGGATCCTGTACCTGGCCCCGGAGCCCAAGAGCCCGCACGGCCTGGACGTGGCCCCACGGGGCGACTACATCGTGGTGGGCGGCAAGCTGGACCCGAACGCCACCGTGTACAGCTTCCGTAAGATCCAGGAGGCCATCCGCAACAAGGCCTTCAGCGGCCGGGACGACTACGGGGTGCCCATCCTGAAGTTCGACGCGGTGGTGGCCGCCCAGGTCAAGCTCGGACTCGGGCCCTTGCACACCATGTTCGACGACAAGGGGAACGCGTACACGAGCCTGTTCCTGGACAGCGCGGTGGCCAAGTGGACCCTGGGGCCGCCCTACAACCCGCCGGACCGGGCGTGGAAGCTCGTGCAGAAGCTGCCGGTGCAGTACAACATCGGGCACCTCACCGCGGTGGAGGGCGACACCGTGAAGCCGGGCGGCAAGTACCTGGTGGCCCTCAACAAGTGGTCCGTGGACCAGTACCGGAACGTGGGGCCGCTGCTGCCGCAGAACTTCCAGCTCATCGACATCAGCGGGGAAGAGATGAAGCTGCTGAGCAACACGCCCATCGGCATCGGGGAGCCGCACCTGGCCCAGATCATCCGGATGGACCGGGTGAAGAGCTGGGAGACGTACCCCGTGGGCACCAACCCCCTCACCATGCGGCCGGACCCGAACGCCACCAAGCCCGGGCAGCAGCGGATCGTGCGGCAGGGCCGGACCGTGCACGTGTACATGACGGCCATGCGGAGCCACTACGTGCCGGACCGGGTGCGGGTGAAGCGGGGTGACACGGTCGTGTTCCACATCACGAACATCGAGCGGACCAAGGACGCCATCCACGGGTTCGCCATCGACCGGCACAACGTGAACCTGAGCCTGGAGCCCGGGAAGACGGAGACCGTGGTGCTGCGGGCGGAACGCCCGGGCGTGTACCCCTTCTACTGCACGGAGTTCTGCAGCGCCCTGCACCTGGAGATGATGGGCTACCTGGAGATCGAGCCGTAGGCGGAGGCGGGGGAGCGGGCCTCGGCCCGCTCCCCCGGTTTTGGAGGTGCGGTCGTGAAAGCGAAGACGCGGGGAGGGCTGCGACAGGTGGGGCTGGTCCTCGGGGCGGCGGCCCTGCTGGCCGCCTCCCTGGCGGTCCCCTACTGGCAGCTGACCCTGTACGCGCCCCAGTACCCGGGAGGTCTGAGGGCGCTCGTGTACCTTACCCACGTGGCCGGGGACGCGCAGGAGATCTCCAACCTCAACCACTACATCGGCATGAAGGCGCTGGACGAGGCCGCGCCCGTGGAGCGGGCTCTGGCGATCCCCCTGGTGCTGCTGTTCGGCGCCCTCGCGGTGGTTTCAGGGAGCCGGCGGGGGCCGTGGCGCTGGCTGCTGCGGCTGCCGCTGGTGCTGTTCCCCCTGGGGTTCTTCGCGGACCTGAGCGCGTGGCTGTGGTACTACGGGCACTCCATGGACCCCACAGCGCCCATCCGCCTGGAGCCGTTCATGCCCGTGGTGCTGGGCCGTGGGGTGATCGCCCAGTTCAGGACCGTGGCCCAGTTCCACGTGGGCTTCTACCTGGCGCTCGGGGCGAGCCTGCTGGCCCTGTACGACCTGCGGCGCAAAGAGCCGCGGGCCGCGCAGGTCCGTGCGGAGAGCGTTGCACGCCCCGCGGAGGTGGCGGCCCGGTGAGGGGGCTTCTGGCCGCCGCCGTGGTGGCCTGGGCGATCTTCCCCGCGGCGGCCGGCCCACCGAGCCTGCAGGCGGTGGTCGACGCGGCACCCGCGGGTGGCGAGGTGGTGGTGCGGGGCGTGGTGCTGGGCCCCGTGGTGGTCCGCAAGCCGCTGCGGATCCTGGGCGAGCCCGGCGCCGTGGTGGACGGGGGCGGGCAGGGGACCGTGGTGCGGGTGGAAGCACCGGGGGTGTACCTGGGGCGGCTGGTGATCCGGAACAGCGGCTCGGAGCTCAACACCGAGGACGCGGGCGTGTTCGTGGGGGCTCCCGGCGCGGTGCTGGAGGACCTGGTGCTGGAGGACGTCCTGTTCGGGCTGAACCTCAAGCAGGCGGACGGGGCCGTGGTCCGCCGCGTGCGGATCTCCGGCAAGCCCCTGCCCCTGAACCGGCGCGGGGACGCGATCCGGCTGTGGTACAGCCAGCGGGTGACCCTGACGGACGTGCGGGTGGAGCGGATGCGGGACGTCCTCCTGTGGTTCACGGAGGGGTCGGTGCTGCACCGCCTGCAGGTGCGCGGGTCCCGGTACGGGGTCCACTACATGTACGCGCACCGCACGCCGCTGCTGGACAGCAGCCTGGAAGGAAACGCGGTCGGCGCGTACATCATGTACAGCACGGGCGTGCGGGTGGAGGGCAACCGGTTCCTCCACAACCGCGACCTCCCTGGGGTGGGACTCGCCTTCAAGGAGTCCGACGCGGTGGTGGTCCGGCGCAACCTGCTGGTCGGGAACGCCACGGGGGTCTACCTGGATGCCACGCCCATGGGCGGGGAAGGCCGGGGCCGGTTCGAGGACAACGTGGTGGCCGGAAACGGGGTGGGGCTGGTGCTGTTGAGCAACGTGGTGGGCAACACCTTCACCGGCAATACCTTTGCGGCGAACCGGGAGACGGTGCGCACGGAGGGCGGGGCGAACGCCCGCAACCGGTGGGCGGGAAACTACTGGGGGGAGTATGCGGGGGTGGACCTGGACGGGGACGGGGTGGGAGAGCTTCCCCATCGGCTGCGGCGGTGGTTCGAGTCCGTCTCGGAGAACGTCCCCGCGGCGGCCCTGCTGCACGGGAGCGTGGGGCTGAGCGCCCTGGAGTTCGCAGCCCGGGCCTTCCCCCTGTTTGCGCCCCAGGAGGTACTGGTGGATCCGAGGCCGCTCGTGCACCCGGTGGTCCCTGAGGAATTCGTACGGCTGGAGCGCTCCGCGCCGTTTGCCGCGGTCAGCCTTGGGCTGGCGACCTTGGGGATGGGGGTGGCATGGCAGGCATTGAGGCCGCGGAAATGGGAGGGGCCCCCGTGATCCGCTGGCAGGGCGTCACGGTGCGGTTTGGGGACCGACTGGTGCTGCGGGGCGTGACCCTGGAGGTCTCTGCGGGTCAGCGGGTGGCGGTGGTGGGCCCGAACGGGGCCGGGAAGACCACGTTGCTGCGGTGCATGCTGGACCTGGTCCCCTACGAGGGCACGGTGACGGTGGGCGGCTTTGAAGCCAGACGGGAGGGTACCCGGGCGCGGGCCCTGGTGGGCTATGTGCCCCAGCTCCCCGCTTTCCCCCCACATCTCACCGCTGCGGAGGTGGTGGCCCTGGTGCAGGAGCTGCGGGGCGAGACACCGGATCCCTGGTCCCTCCTGGAACAGGTGGGCCTCCGGGAGCACGGTCGCAAGCCCGCGGGTCAGCTCTCGGGCGGCATGCTCCGGAGGCTGGGGCTCGCCGTGGCCCTGGTCGGAGATCCCCCGGTGCTCGTGTTGGACGAGCCCACGAGCTACCTGGACCGGGAGGGGGAAGCGTGGCTTGCGGGATGGCTGCGGGAAGCCACGGGGAAGACCGTGGTGGTGGCGAGCCACCAGCTACGGCGCCTGGAGCGGCTCGTGGATCGGGTGGTGGCGCTGGAGGCGGGGGAGGTGGTGGCGGACGTGACCGCGGAGACCCTGCAGCGCCTGCACTGGGTGGAGGTGGTGGTACAAGGGCCGCACCCGGTTCCCCTGCCGGCCGGGGTGGAGGTCCTCGCAAGCCGCAACGGCGCCGTGCACCTCCGGGTGCCCGATGCGCTGCTTCTGGAACTCCTGAAAGCCCTGGAAGGTCGGCCCTTCCGGGTGCACGAGCCGGAGGTAGAAGACCTGCTGCGGGGGGTGCGGGGATGACGGCCCTGGTCCTGGCCCGGTGGGACGCCCGCGCGAGCCTGCGGGACCGGTGGTTCCTCACCCTCGCCGCCGCCTTCGGTGTGCTCACCCTGGCCGCGGCGGCCACCTCCCTCGCGGGCCTCAAGGTAATCGGGCTTTCCTCCTTCGATCGGGCCGCGGCGGCCCTGGTCTCCCTCGCGCAGCTGTTCATCCCCCTCCTAGGGCTCACCCTGGGGGCGGTGTGGCTGGCAGGGGACCGGGAGACCGGAGCCCTCGCGTTCCTCCTCGCCCAGCCCGTCTCCCGGGGGACCCTCTACGCGGGGCGGTACGTGGGCGTGGGAGCTCCGGTGCTGGGCGCTGTCTGGCTCGGCTACGGGGCCGCGGGGGTGGTGATGGCCTGGGGCGCGGGCACGGACCGGCTCGGACTCTTCCTCACCCTGGTGGGACTCTCGAGCCTGCTCGCTCTGGCGATGCTCTCCGTGGGGTTCCTGATCTCCGCCTTCGCGCCGACCCGAGGGAGGGCCCTGGGGGCAAGCCTATTTGCCTGGCTCGGGTTCGTGGTCCTGGGGGACCTCGGGGTGCTCACAGCCGCGGTGGGATTGCGGCTTCCGGCCCTGGGGCTCCTGCTCCTGGCCGCGATGAACCCGGTCTGTGCGTTCCGCATGGCGAGCCTGCTTGGGATTCCCCACAGCCCGGAGTTGCTCGGTCCCCTGGGTCTACTGGCCGTGGATCGGTTCGGGCAACTGGGTGCCGCCCTAGCCCTCGTAGGAGTGCTCCTGGCCTGGACCCTGGGGGCCTTCGTCGCGGGATTCCTCCGGTTCACGCGGATGCCTCAGCCGTGAGAGGCGTGGCTCTCCTGTGCGCCCTGGCACTTGCCGCCTGCGCCTCCGTCTCCGCGGCCGAGGTTTCCGGAGAGGGGTGGAAGGCCCGGTTGGAGTGGTCACCGGCCTCACCCCGGGCCCTGCGGACCACGGCCTTGCGGCTTCGGATCGAGGACGGCTCGGGAAAGCCCCTGGGACTCTCGAAGCTACGCGCGGTGGCTTCCATGCCCGAGATGGTCCACGGGCCCGAGGAGATCCTCTTCCGGGAGGTGGCCCCAGGCCGCTACGAGGCCCAGCACGTCTTCTCCATGGACGGGCGGTGGGAGATCCGGGTAACGGGAGAATCAGGAGGCGTCCAGGTGCTAGCCTCCTTCAACCTGTCCGTGGGCCCCTAGCCGCCCGTGCGGGGGGCTGGGGATCGCGTACCCGCTCGACCCCCAGCATGTTCACCACACCCCGGACTCCGGGGATCGCCTGCACGAGCTGTTCCACCCGCTCCCGATCCTCTCCGGAGGGCACCGTGCCCGTGAGGGTAACCCACCCGCACTCCACCGCGGACCGCACCCGCTGGTGGGCCGGGAGGTGACGCCGCAGGATCCGCCGGACGGCCCGCACCAGCTCCAGGTCGCTCTCCGGGGCGGGGTGGGATCCCTGCGTGCTCAGGTGGTTCACCACGTCCAGAACCCCCGGGACCCGGTGGGCGGCCTCCTGGGCCGCGTACTTCTCCACCGCGCCGCTCACACGTCCCGTGAGGATGGCGATTCCGTTTTCCACGTGCGCCTGCACGCGCTCGGGATCCACCCGGCTGTCCACCTGGAACTCCTGCACCATCCGGCGATGCCTTCTCGTGTCCGCGGGCCGACCGGCCATGCTCTCACCTCCCGCCCACCACGAGGATAGGGAGGTCGCGGGTGCAGGGTGCATCGGCTGGGGAGGGGATCCGCGCGACCCTGGAAGTACCCGTGGGGTTCGCCCTCCTCCCTCCGAACTCCTCCCGCGGCCGCCTCGGAACGCGGGGATTCCCTCCCGCATCGGGTCCGGACCCGATCCTTCTTCCCCCAAAAATCGGGTCCCCATCCGATGCCCCACGTGAACCCCCTGTGTTCACTTGGAGTCAACCAAACCCCCTGGAGCGGGAAGGATGCGTGCGGGAGCCCTGGTGGCCCTGTGGGTGGTGCTCAGTGCGTGGTTCCTGGGGATGGCGTCCCGGTTCGGCGCCTTCCCCCTGAGCGCGGCCCGGGAGGCGCAGGTGGCGGACCACGCCTTCCGCCTCCTCATGTTGCTCGCGAGCCCCGTGTTCGCCGCGGTGGTGAGCGTGCTGGTGTACGCGCTCGTGGCCCGCAGAGGCCGGGGCGATCCCCCGGAGGCCCCGGCACACGTCCCGGAGCACCCCCTCGTGCCCCGCCTCTGGTTCTTGATCACCGCAGTCCTGTGCGCCTACGTGGTCTACAACCCGGGTCTCGTGGGGCTTGCGGAGATCCGCGGCGTTCCCATCGGGCGTCTGGTGGCCCACGGTCGGTACGCGGCGGTGGGGCTCCCGGAGCTCCCTCCGGGCGGGGAATTGGTGGTGCGGGTCCGGGCAAGCCGGTGGATCTGGCAGTTCGAATATCCGGAGCACGGGGTAACGAGCCGGGAGTTGGTGCTGCCCGTGGGGCAGCGGGTGCGGTTCGAGATCACCTCCACGGACATCGTGCACAGTTTCTGGATCCCCGCCTTCCGCACCAAGATCGACGCGGTGCCCAACCTGACCACCTACCTGCACGTCACCCCCACCCGGACCGGATCCTTCGAGCAGAGCGTGGATTTGCGGGTGCAGTGCGCGGAGCTGTGCGGGGTGGGGCACGCCCTGATGGCTTCTCCGGTGCGGGTGGTGGAGCCTGAGGCCTTCGAGACCTGGGTCGCACAGCAGGCGCGGAGGTAGGCCCATGCGGGTTCTTGCGCCCATCCTGAAAGGCATCCTCTACGGAGCCGTGGGGTACGTCCTGGGCGGCCCTGCCTTGGCCACACCGGTGCGGGCCCTGGGGGGGAGTTTCCCCTTCGATCTGGAGCTGGCCACGGGTTCCCTGTTGGGCACCGTGGGGTGGCTCGCGGGCGTGGGCATGTGGGAGGTGTGGGCCCGGGGATGGTTCGGACTCCCGCTCCGGCCGTGGCCGGAGGAAGACGGGATCGCCCGCTACTTTCGGTTCACCACGGACCACAAGGTGATCGGCATCCAGTACCTGGTGACCTTCCTGGGCCTGTTCTTCCTGGGCGGGGCGCTGGCCATGCTCATGCGGTGGGAGCTGCTGCGCCCGGGCCAGCAGCTGCTGACGTTGAACGGCTTCAACCAGGTGATGAGCCTGCACGGCATCATCATGATCGCGGTGGCCGTGGCCATCTTCCTGGGGGGGCTGGGCAACTACTGCGTGCCCTTGATGATCGGTGCCCGCGACATGGCCTTCCCCCGGATCAACGCCCTCAGCTACTGGCTCACCCCGCCCGTGGCCGTGATGCTGCTGGCAAGCCTGCTGGTGGGCGGATGGGACTCCGGGTGGACCGCCTACCCGCCCCTCAGCGAGGTGAACGCCCCGGGGCAGGTGCTCATGATCGTGGCGGTGGTCCTCTTCGGCCTCTCCTCCATCCTGGGCGGCATCAACTTCCTCGTGACCATCGCCCGCCTGCGGGCCCCGGGCCTTACGTGGAGCCGACTCCCCATCTTTGCCTGGTCCGTGTTCGCGGCGTCGCTTCTGAGCTTCATCTTCACCCAGTACCTGGCCGCAAGCCTGCTCATGGTGCTGCTGGACCGGGTGGCGGGGATGAGCTCCTTCCACTTCGCCCGGGGCGGGACGCCCGTGGTGTACCAGCAGCTCTTCTGGTTCTACTCCCATCCTGCGGTGTACATCATGATCCTGCCCGCCTTCGGCGCGGCCCTGGAGGTGATCACCCACTTCGCCCGCACGCCCCTGTACGCCTACCGCTGGGTGGTGGGGGGATTCCTGGGCATCGTGGGCCTGAGCGGCATCGTGTGGGCCCACCACAACTTCACGAGCGGCATGCCCGACTGGATGCACGCGCCCATGATGGCCACCACGGAGGCCATCTCCGTGCCCACAGGCCTCGTGTTCCTCGGCGCCCTGGGAACGCTCATCCGGGGGAGGCTGTGGCTGCGGACCCCCATGCTGTTTGCCCTGGGCTGGGTGTGGAACTTCCTCATCGGCGGGATCACGGGGATCTTCAACGCGGACGTGGCCACAGACCTGCACCTGCACGACACCTACTTCGTGGTGGGCCACTTCCACTACACCATCATGGGCGGGGAGATCTTCGCGTTGCTGGCTGCCCTGTACTACTGGTACCCGAAGATCACGGGCCGCATGTACGATGAGCGATTGGGCCGGCTGCACTTCTGGTGGACGTTCCTGGCCTTCAACGCCACGTTTTTGCCCATGTTCTGGGCAGGGCTGCACGGGATGAACCGCCGCATCGCGGACTATCCGGCTGCCCTGGCGGGGGTGAACTTCTGGACCAGCATCGCGGCCTTCCTCCTGGGTGCGGGTTTCCTCGTGTTCCTGTACAACTTCGTGGCCAGCTGGGTGCGGGGCCCGCGGGCGGAGGCGAACCCCTGGCACGCCTCCACCCTGGAGTGGCAGGTGCCGAGCCCTCCGCCCGTGGAGAACTTCCCCGTCCCCCCCGCGGTGGTGGGCCCGCCCTACGTGTACGGCATCCCCGGAGTCCGGCATGCGGTGCTCGGCGTGGCAGGAGGGAGCCAGGAATGAGCCGGTTGGCGCACAAGCTCCGGTTGGGCACACGGGTGTTCGGGACGCTCGCCGCCCTCACCGTTGTGGAGTGGTTCGCGGCCCGGTGGCCCGGATCGCTCCTGTGGCTGGGACTCATCGCCCTGGCCAAGACCGCCCTCATCGCGGAGTACTTCATGCACTACTCGCAGCTGGTACGGGGGGAGGAATAGCATGCACCGGGAAGCCGCCCGCCTGGGCCGGGAGGAGCTGCAGAACGCGCGGTTGGGCCTGTGGCTGTTTATCGTCTCGGAGGCGGCCCTCTTCAGCGCCTTCGTGGCGGCCCGCTACCTCAACCTCGGGACTGCCCGTCCTGCGGAGCTGAACCAGGCTTTGGGGCTGGCCATCACCGGGGTGCTGCTGTTCAGCAGCCTCACCGCGTACCGGGCGGAGACCTGCATCGCCCACGGGGATCGCCCGGGGTTTCTCCGCAACACGCTGTGGACCGTGCTGCTGGCCTCGGTGTTCCTGGTGGGCGTGGTGGTGGAGTGGGTAGAGGGCTTCCACTACTTCCCGCCCTCCACCCGGTACGGCACCAGCTTCTTCTCCCTCACGGGACTGCACGGGCTCCACGTGCTGAGCGGGGCGGTGCTGCTGTTGGGCGTCTACCTCCACGGCCGGCGGGGCCGCTACGGCCCCGGAGACTACTGGCCCGTGGAGGGGGTGGTGAAGTACTGGCACTTCGTAGACGTGGCGTGGGTGTTCATCTATCCCACGCTTTACCTGGTGGGGTGAGACCATGACGGAACCCGTGGTGGCCCTCTCGCAACTCCTGGATGCCTTGAGCGAGGAGGCGGGTTGTCCGCTCCTCGTGGCCGCCCCGGACGGCACGCCCTTGGCGGCGCCCCGGCAGCACGTCATCCCGTGCCTGCAGGCGCCGAAGTGGGAGGGGGTGTGTCAGGGGGCCCGGGCGTTCCTCGCAGGTGGCCCTCCCGGGGCGGCGGGCGTGCGGACGTGCCCGAAGAACGCCCAACCACACCTAGTGGTGCCCGTGGTCAACGGATCGCGGCAGGCGGTGGTGATGGCGGAGCTGTGGCTGGCCCGGAACCCCAGGACCATCCGGGCTCGGGCGGAGCGGATGGCCCGGGTGGCCGCGGACCTGGTCCAGAAGGCCCTTCCCACCGGTCCACCGGAGGCGCGGGTCCCGGTGGGGGAGGTGCCTTCCCGGGTGGTGCGTCAAGCCCTGGCGGACGGCCGCCTCACCCCGGAGGGCCTGCGGCGTCTAAGAACCCGTTATCGCCTCTCGTGGCGGGAGGTAGAGGTGCTGGTCCTGTACTACCTCACCGCCCACGGGCCGGACCAGCGGGTGCGGACCACGGTGGGCCAGGCCTTGGGCCTCACGGAGGGCTCCGTCCGGGAGTACGTGCGCCGGGTGCGACGCAAGCTCGGGGTGCGGTTCCGGCGATCCCCGGAGGTGTGGGTGTGGGCCCGGGAGCAGGGGCTCACGCAGGAGGGGCGGTAGTGGCCGCCGCGGCACCGATCCTCGAGAGACGGTACGTGTACAGCCGGGCCCCACTCCTCATTTACTGGGAGCTGACCCGGGCGTGCGACCTGGCCTGCCGGCACTGCCGGGCGGAGGCCGTTCCGGACCGCCATCCCCGCGAGCTCTCCACCCTCGAAGGGCGCCGCATGCTCCGGGAGGCCTTGGCCTTCGGGCCGTCCCTCCCCCACTGGGTGTTCACGGGCGGAGACCCCTTCAAGCGGCCGGATCTCCCGGATCTGGTGGAGGAAGCGCGGGCACTGGGGTTCGGAGTCTCCCTGGCTCCCAGCGCCACTCCCCTGGTGACGGACGCGGCCATCCGGCGCCTGGCCCGGGCCGGCGTACAGGCCATCTCCCTCAGCCTGGACGGCTCAACCCCGGAGCGACACGACGCCCTGCGGGGCATCCCCGGGTGCTTCGACCTCACCCTCCGGCTCGCGCACCGGATCCGGGAGGAGGGGATTCAACTTCAGATCAACACCCTGATCACCGCCTCCACCGTGGAGGATCTCCCGGCCATCTACGACCTGGTCCGGGGACTGGACATCGTCCGCTGGAGCCTCTTCTTCCTGATCCGGGTGGGGCGGGGGCAGGTGCTGGAGGAGGTGACGCCCCAGCAGGCGGAGCGGCTGTGCCACTGGCTGCTGGACCTGAGCGCGCGCGCGCCGTTCGCCATCAAGACCACGGAGGCCCCGCATTACCGCCGGGTGGCGTTCCTGCGCATGCGCCACCGGGGTCTCAGCGAGGACGCCATCGCCTCCACCCCCGTGGGTCGGGGGTTCGGGGTGCGGGACGGAAACGGCATTGTGTTCGTCTCTCACACGGGCGAGGTGTACCCTTCGGGGTTCCTGCCCCTCCGGGCGGGAAACGTGCGGGAGCGGAGCCTGGTGGAGCTGTACCGGCACGCGGACCTCCTGGTGCGGATCCGGGATACGGGCCTCCTGCGGGGCAAGTGCGGCCGGTGCCCCTTCCGGGAGATCTGCGGGGGCTCCCGGGCCCGTGCCTACGCGCACACGGGCGATCCCCTGGAGAGCGACCCCCTCTGCCCGTACCAGCCTCCATAGGACGGAGATCCGGGGGCGAAATCCTGTCTCCGCCCGATGCGGGGCAGAGGGCAGCAGGGGAAACTCGTCTGCGGGAGGGAGCGGACATGCGGTGGAGGATGGTGGTGCTGGGAGGGTTGGGGATCCTGGCTCTGGTGGCGGGGAGCTGGGTCGGCCTCCACGCGGGCGCGGCCCCCCAGAAGGTCAAGGTGGAGGCGAAGGAGTTCAGCTACACCCCCAACCGGATCACGGTGAAATCGGGCCAGCCGGTCGAGCTCCTCATGGAGAACAAGGGCGTCATCGAACACGACTTCGTGCTGGAGAAATTCAAGGTGAAGATGGGGCTCCTCAAGCCCGGACAGTCCGGAAAGGTGACCTTCACGCCCGCCGCGAAGGGCACCTTCCCCTTTTATTGCAGCGTGCCAGGGCACAAAGAAGCCGGGATGACGGGGACCCTGGTGGTGCAGTAGGGATCCCTCCGGCGCAAGGCTGGAACCTCTACCCGGAGCAATGCCCGCCCCTGTGGGGACCTGACGGTGCTTCGGGGATGAGGCCGCTTTGCGCGTCGCGGTCCCGGTCCCCTATAATGGTCGCGCCTTCGGCCTTTCGGAGGGAGGGGGTGCGCCATGCCGACATACATCATGTTGAGCCGGCTCACGGAATCCGGGGCGGAGACCATCCGTCAGAACCCCGGCCGCATCCAGGAGGTGAACCGGGAGCTGGAGGCCATGGGGGTTCGCGTGCTCCAGCAGTACGCGGTCCTGGGGCCCTACGACTTCGTGAACATCGTGGAGGCCCCGGATGTGGGAACCGTGATGCGGGCCTCCGTGGAGCTCAGCTCCCGGGGAAGCGTGCGCATCGAGACCCTGGCTGCGGTCCCCATGGACGAGTTCGTCCGCCTGTTCCGGTAGGAACGGACAGATCCCGGGGAGCAGGGCACGGACCGCCCACCGGGAACGTGTGGGCCGGGGAAGGGGATTCCCATGGAAGTGGTCCGATCCGCGCTTCCGAACGGGCTGCGGGTGGTGGTGCTGCCCGATCGCTCCGCGCCCGTGGTGAGCTTCTGGATCTGGTACCGGGTGGGCGCGCGGGACGAGCGTCCCGGACAGACCGGGATCTCCCACTGGGTGGAGCACATGCTTTTTAAGGGCACCCCGCGGCTCGGCCGGGGCGGGCTGGACCGGCTGTTCGCCCGCCTGGGCGCCCGCTGGAACGGGTTCACCACCTCGGACTTCACCGTCTACCTGGAGACCCTCCCGCAGTCCACCTGGCAGGTGGCCGCGGAGGTGGAAGCGGATCGCATGCGCAACACGGTGTTCGACCCGGAGGAGGTGGAGCGGGAGCGCACGGTGATCCTCTCGGAGCGGGGGATGTACGAGAACGACCCCAGCAGTGTTCTGCACGAGGAGGTGGCGGCCCTGGCCTTCCAGGTCCACCCCTACCGCCAGCCCGTGATCGGCTGGCGGACGGACCTGCAGCGGATCACCCGGGAAGAACTCCTAGCCCACTACCACGCCTACTACCGGCCCAACAACGCCACCGTGGTCCTGGTGGGTGCGGTCTCCCCCGAGGAGGCCCTGCGCGCCGTGGAGGCGCACTTCGGTGGGATCGAACCCGGGGAACGGCCTCCGGAGGTACGGATCGAGGAACCGCCGCAGGGGGGCGAGCGCCGGGTGGTGGTGGAGCGGCCGGGCGGAGCCGTCCCCCTCGTGCAGATGGCCTATCGGGTTCCCGCGGGCACGCATCCGGATACGGTGCCGCTCCTCGTGCTGGACGCGGTGCTGTCGGGCGGAAAGCCCCTCAGCTGGGGAAGCGCAGGAGGGATGGGCCGCTCCTCGCGCCTCTATCGGGCCCTGGTGCGCACCCGGCTCGCGGCCGCGGCCAGCAGCGGCTTCACGCCCTCCCTGGACCCCGGGTTGCTCTGGATTTCCGTCACCGCCCAGCCCGGGGTGAAGCCGGAGTCCCTGGAGTCCGCGGTGGAAGAGGAGCTCGCCCGGGTGCGGGAGGAGCTCGTGCCGGAGGAGGAGCTGCGGAGGGCCACCAAGCAGCTGCGGGCCCAGCTGGCGTACGGCGCGGACGACGCCTCCGGCCGGGCCCTGTGGCTGGGGTTTGTGGAGATGCTGGGGCTCCGTTCGTGGTTTTCGGAGCTCCCACGACAGCTGGAGCGGGTCACGCCGGAAGAGGTCCGGCGGGTGGCCCGGACCTACCTTCAGAGGAAGACCCGCACCGTGGGCTGGTACCTCCCGGAGGCCGCCTGATGGAGATCCCCATCCGGCCTGATACGGTCCTCCGGAAGGCGCTTCCGAACGGAGGCGTGGTCCTGGCGCTGCGTGACGCCTCTTCCCCCACGGTCTCCCTGCGGGTTCTGTTGCCGTACGCGGGTGCCGTGGCGGATGGAGAGGCCGGGGCGGGCACCGCGCGGTTCGTGGCCGCCCTGCTCGTCCGGGGGACCGGGCGGTACGATGCGGAGGCCCTGGCGGAACTGCTGGACGGCATGGGGGCTTCCGTGCAGGTCACGGCAGGGCGAGAGGCCACGGAGCTCACCGCCCGGGCTCTGGCGGAGGACGCGGGGCGGCTCGTGGCGGTGTGTGCGGAGATCCTGCGCAACCCCACGTTCCCCGAGGAGGAGATCGAACGGGTACGGGGCGAGCTCATCACCTCCCTGCGGGTGCTCGCCAAGGATCCCCGGACCGTGGCCCAGTGGACCCTGTGCCGGCTGCTCTACCCACGGCCTCACCCCTTCGGGCTCCCCGCGGAGGGGACGGAGGAGGCGATCGGTCGCCTGACCCGGGAGGAACTGGTGGCGTTCTGGCGCGAGCACTACGGACCGAAGGACGCGATCTTCGTCCTGGTGGGAGACCTGGACCCGATGCATGCCGTGGACCTGATCGGCGGGGCTTTTGAGGACTGGCGGGTGGAGGTGAAGCCCCTCGCGGAACCACAGGACCCCGCACCCCCCGCGGGGGTGGAACGGGAGGTGGTGACCATCGAGGGGAAAGTGCAGGCGGATGTGGCCTTGGGGGTTCCGGGGGTTCGGAGGGCGGATCCCGACTACCTGCCCCTGCGGCTGGGAAACCTCATCCTGGGGGAGATGGGGCTCATGGGACGGATCGGGGACGTGGTGCGGGAGCAGAAGGGACTCGCGTACTACGCCCTGAGTCACCTCACCGCGGGGAAGTGGGGTGGGCCGTGGTACGCCATCGCGGGCGTCCCACCCGAGAAGGCCCGGGAGGCCACGGAGGCCATGGCGGGCGAGTTCGCCCGGATGCGGGAGGAGGGGCCCACCGAGCAGGAGCTCGCGGACGCGGTCCAGAACCGGGTGGGGTGGCTCCAGGTCTCCCTCTCCGGTGCACCCGCCAAGGCGCAGCTACTGGCTTACACGGAGTTCCACGGCCTGGATCTGGACTACTGGGTGCGG
The DNA here is from genome assembly GCA_031460175.1 of Armatimonadota bacterium. Lineage (NCBI taxonomy): Bacteria > Bacillati > Candidatus Sysuimicrobiota > Candidatus Sysuimicrobiia > Candidatus Sysuimicrobiales > Candidatus Sysuimicrobiaceae > Candidatus Sysuimicrobium > Candidatus Sysuimicrobium tengchongense. The sequence continues at coordinate 38,363 of JAVKGW010000007.1, forward strand.
TTTGCGGACCTGGTCCGGCAGGTCCGTCGGGAGGACATCGTGGAAGCCTTCCGGCGCCGCTTCCCCGGCGGCTACGCCCTGGCGGTGGCGGGCCCGGAAGGGGTGGTTCTCTGAGGTGAGCTTTAGGGCACGAGCTCCGGCGGCAGGATCCAGCGCACGGACCACCGGCCGGTCGGGTCGTCCCGCTCGAGACAGACCACCCCGGCCATGCGGAACGTCACGAGTTGGCGCTCCGGCTCCCCGCAGAGGAGGAGGTCCGCAAGCCGGCGCAGGTGCGGGAGATGGCCCACGAGGAGGAGGTCTTCCGTGGCGTCCCGGAGCCGGTCGGCCCATCGGGCGGGGTCGTCGTTGGGATCAAGACCATCCGCTTCCTCCACCCGGGCCTCAGGCAGCAGTTGGCCCCACACCTCTGCGGTCTGCCGGGCCCTCAGCTTACCGCTGTGCACGATCCGGAGGACGCGGACCCCGTGCTGGACCGCGAACCGCGCAACTCGTTCCGCCTCCCGCCGGCCCTGCTCCGTGAGGGGGCGGGCAGGGTCCTCGGATTCGGGCTTCGCCTCCCCGTGCTGGACGAGATAGAGCCGCATCCCCGGATATCCTACCATCGGATCGGAGATGGGAGATCTCCTGCCCATCCCTGGACATCCTGGGGTCGGCAAGACCACGCTCCTCCAGGCCTCGCACGGGAGCTCCGGGACCGTGCGGGCGGGTTCTACACGGAGGAGATTCGGGAGCGCGGTGGCCGCGTGGGCTTCCGGCTCGTAACCCTACGCGCCCTCCAGTGGATCCACGAGCGATGCCCGCTCCGTGGCCCCTGACACCGGAGGAGTTGATCGCGCAGCAGCTGGCGCTCGCACGCCTGGTACCGGAGCCGTGGCGGTTTTCGGGAGGACTGTGCTCCGTGGCCGGATGCTTCGTGTGCTTCCCCCGGGGGCGCACGGGGCCCGGGACCGCGGGAGATGTGGGGTGGGCCGCGGCGGTGTTGATGGAGGGGGAGAGACTCGTGGCCACGGCCACCGTGCGGGGAAAGGCGGCATGGCCGTATGAGCCGGGGCTGCTGGCCCTGCGGGAGGGGCCGCTTTTGGAGGCCGCGGTTCGCGCCCTTCCGGAGCGCCCGGAACTCCTGGTGGTGAACGCCACGGGCCGAGACCACCCGCGCCGGGCCGGGCTCGCGGTGCACCTCGGGTTCCGGCTCGGAATCCCCACCGTCGGCGTGACCCAGCGCCCCCTGGTGGCCCGGGGAGATCCCCCGCACGCGTCCCGGGGATCCGTGAGCCCGCTCTGGCTTGACGGAGAGGTGGTGGCCTACTGGGTCCGCACCAAGGAGGGCACCGCACCGCTCGTGGCCCACGCGGGCTGGCGCACGGATCCCCAGACCGCGGCGGAGGTGTTGCGATCCCTCACGGGGAGGTGGCGGACCCCGGAACCCCTTCGGCAGGCCCGGGCCGCGGCCCGGGCCGCCCGGGCGGCCTCACCGCCTCTTGGGGAACACGAATAGGTACACGGGGTTGCGGGCCCACGGAGCGGTGCTGCTCCCGCCGTCGAGCAAAAAGGCATGCGTGTAGCCCGTCCGGTGCATGATGGCCCGCACGCCCGCCAGGGTCTGTACCCCTTCCAGCAGTGCGAACCGGGTTCCACCTTCCACCCACAGCACCGCGCGTCGCTGGGTCCGGGCCCACAACACACGTCGGTCGTAGATGCGCCCCACCATGTGACGGCCCACGAGGAGCGGCCCGCCCCGCAGCTCCCACGCGGCCCGCGGATCCGGCCTCCGGCTGGCCCGCAGGCGACCGTCGCGCCACGTGAGGTACGGCCAGTCCGGGTGCACGCTCTGTGCCGGGATCACCCAGCTTCCGATGCGTACCCGCTCGATGGGCTCTCCCCGCCAGTGATACGGCCCCGTGGTCAGGTAGAGGGCTCCGGGAGTACGGATCCGGGCGGTGCGTCTGGTGACCCCACCCGGCCAGTACCGGGGCCACAGGATGTGGCATCGGAAGTCGAAGACCACAAGCCACGTGCGGGAATCTACCCGCACCCGCCGGGGGGAGCACGAGGAGGCCGTGGCCGCCGCAGGGAGCAGCAGGGAGAGCGTTACGAGGAGCAGGCTCCGTGGAACGCGCATGGTGTCCTTCTTTCTATTCCAGGTGTGTTTCGAGGGTATGAAAGGAGTATCCTGAGAGGGCGGGAGGGGGTATGCGTCTACGCAAGCGGTTGCTGCGGTTTCTGGAGCGGGAGCGGATCTGCCGGGTGGCCACCTGTGATGAGGAGGGGATGCCCCACGTGGTGCCCGTGTGCCACGTGGTCCACCAGGGCCGGATTTACTTCGCTTCGGATGCCCACTCCCGGAAGATCCACAACCTGCGCCAGAACCCGCACGCCGCAATAACCGTGGACCTCTACACGGAGGACTGGAGTCGGCTCGCGGGGATCCTGGTCCAGGGAACGACCCGGATCATCGAGCGGGGTCCAGAGTTCCGCTCGATCCGCAAGTTGCTGTACGGGAAGTACCCGCAGTATCCGGAAGAGGCGGCCCTGGAAGAGGGGGAGTCCGTGATCGTGGAACTCACGCCCACGCACGTGACCTCTTGGGGGCTGGAGGGATAAGGGGAGAACGATGGCGCGCTACCGCTATCTCATCGTGGGCGGGGGGATGACCGCGGACGCCGCGGTGCGGGGGATCCGGGAGCTGGATCCGGATGGAAGCGTGGGGATCGTGAGCCGGGAACCCCATCCGCCGTACAACCGTCCACCCCTCTCCAAGGGGCTGTGGAAAGGCGGGTCTCTGGACCGCATCTGGCGCCGTACGGAGGAGCTGGGCGTGGCCCTGCACCTGGGCCGCACCCTCCGGAGGTTGGATCCTGCGGCCAAGCAGGCCACGGACGACGCGGGTGAGGTGTACACCTTCGAGAAGCTGCTGCTGGCCACGGGTGGGGATCCCCGGCGGCTGCGCACGGACGGGATCGTGTACTTCCGGACCCTCGACGACTACCTCACCCTGCGCCGGCTCGCTGGGGAGCGAGACCGGTTCGTGGTGATCGGCGGCGGGTTCATCGGGTCGGAGATCGCCGCGGCCCTGGCGATGAACGGCAAACGGGTCACCGTGACCTTCCTGGAGGAAGGGATCGGTGGCCGGTTGTTCCCGCCCGGGCTTGCACGCTTCCTGAACGACTACTACCGGGAACGCGGGGTGGAAGTGATCCCGGGGCAGGGGGTGGCGGCCGTGGAGCGGATCGGGGAGCGATCGGTGGTGCACACGGACGGCGGCCACCGGGTGGAGGCGGATGGGGTGATCGCAGGACTCGGGATCCGGCCCAATACGGAGCTCGCGGAAGATGCGGGCCTTCCCGTGGAAGACGGGATTCTCGTGGACGAGCGGCTCCGGGCGGGCCACCCGGATGTGTACGCGGCGGGAGACGTGGCCCGCTTTTACAACCCGGCCCTGGGGACACGGATCCGGGTGGAGCACGAGGACAACGCCAACACCCAGGGACTCCTCGCGGGCCGCAACATGGCCGGAGCCGGGGAAGCTTACACCCACCTCCCCTTCTTCTACTCGGACCTCTTTGACCTCGGCTACGAGGCCGTGGGCGAGCTGGATCCGCGGCGGGAGGTCGTGGAGGACTGGAAGGAGCCGTACCGGGAAGGCGTGGTGTACTACCTGGACCGGGGCCGGGTGCGCGGGGTGCTCCTGTGGAACGTGTGGGGGCAGGTGGAAGCCGCCCGGGCCCTCATCGCGGAACCAGGACCCCATTCCCCGCGAACCCTCAAGGGGCGGTTGCCGAGCTGAGGAGGACCAAAGATGGCCACGCTCGTGGTGGGGATGGAGGACGCGGTCCTGCTCGTGCGGGCGCGCCGGGACGGCTGGCAGGCGGAAGAACGCCTGCGGGGCAAGCGGATCACGTGCGTAGCGGGCGATCCGGAGCGATCCGGGCTCGTCCTGTGCGGGACCTTCGGCGAGGGGCTGTGGCGCAGCACGGATGGGGGAGAGACGTGGGAGCGGGTGGGCGAGGGCGTGGTGGGCGGGCAGGTGACCGCGGTGGCCCTGCACGCGGGCGTGGTCTATGCGGGGACCGAGCCCAGCGCGGTGTTTCGGTCCGAGGACGGCGGCACGACTTGGCGGCCGCTACCGGGCCTCCTTGCGCTTCCTTCCCACACCACCTGGAGCTTTCCCCCGCGGCCGCACACGCACCACGTGCGGTGGATCGCGCCGGATCCGCACGCCCCCGACTTCCTCCTCGTGGCCATCGAGGCCGGGGCGCTCGTGCGCAGCCCTGACGGCGGTCGCACGTGGCTCGATCGGGTTCCGGGCGGGCCCTACGATGCCCACACCGTCCTCCTGCATCCCCGGGACCCCGGGCGGATCTACGTGGCCGCGGGGGACGGGTACTTCGAGAGCCGGGATGGCGGGGAGACCTGGACCCAACCGGAGCAAGGGCTTCGATACCTCTACCTGTGGGGCCTTGCGGTGCACCCGGAGGACCCGGATGCCGTCCTCGTGTCCGCGGGGCCCGGCCCGTATGCCGCGCACAACGCGAGAGACGGGGAGTCGGTCGTGTACCGCAGGGCGGGAGGGGCTCCCTGGCGGTCCGTGGCCCAGGGTCTACCGGACCCGAAGGGAACCACGGTGAGCACCCTCCTCGCGGATCCCCGCCGGCCCGGCGTGGTCTACGCGGCCAACAACCGCGGGGTGTACCGGTCGGAAGACTTCGGCGCGCACTGGGAGCGGCTTCCGATTCCCTGGGAGGCCCGGTACGGAGCCCAGCGCGTGGAAGGCCTCGCGGAGGTGTAACCCGTGTACGGACGTGCGCTCCCCGGGGACTGCCCCGTCACTTGGACGGTCATCCTCTTAAACCTCCTCACCTTCTTCCTCGACTTTCTGGGTCTGGCTGTCCCCTTCGCCCTCGCCTTCGACACCCTCTCCCCCCTAGCCCGTCCGTGGACTCTCCTCACGTATCCCCTGTTCGGCGGGGGGTCCATCGTGGGGGTGCTCCTGAGCGCCTATGTGTTCTGGCTGCTGGGGGGGAGCCTCGAGCGCGCGTGGGGAACCCGGGACTACCTCCTCTTCCTGGGGCTCACCACCCTCGCCACGGCCCTGGGGGTGTGGGTCGGTGCGGTCCTCCTCAGACGGGTGGCGGTGCTCGCGGGCCTGTGGATGCCCGTGGCCGCGACCACGGTGGCGTGGGCGGCCCTGAACCCCTACGAGCGGCTCCTGGTGTACTTCGCCGTTCCGGTGGAGGGGCGGTGGCTGGGCCTTCTGGCGGCGGTCCTGGTCTTCTTCTCCTTCCGGTTCCCCCTGGGGATCTTTGCCCTCGCAGGGTGCGGGGCCGCGTGGTGGTATGCCCGGAGCGGCCGGTATGCCACGAACCCCCTCGCGGCCTACCGCCGGTGGCGCCGCCGGCGGGAGTTCCGGCGACTGTGGGACGAGGACCGATAAAGGGCTTCACCGGATCTTCACAAGCGGGGGGGAGGAAAAATAGGGGGTGTGTCTTATGCGAATCGGAAGGGGACGGTGGGCCCTACTGGCCGTACTGCTCCTGAGTCAGGGGGCGTACGCGCACCACGGGTGGAGCCAGTATGATCCAGAACGGTTCCTGGAGCTCACCGGCACGGTGCGGGAAGCGAGCTTCGAGCATCCGCACGCCGTCGTGCGGCTGGAGATGCGGCAGAAGGTGTGGGCGGTGGTGCTCCCGCCACCCACCCGCGCGGAACGGCTGGGGCTGACCCCGCAGACCCTGCGGCCGGGCACGAGGGTCACGGTGGTCGGCCACCCGCACCGGACCCACCCGGACGAGGTGCGGGCCCTGCGGATCGTCCTGGAGGGGCGGACGATCCCCCTGCGATGACCCATCCCGGTTCCGGATGGGCTGCGGTCCTGGAGCGGAGTGCCCTCGGGACATGGATGCGGCAGGCCCTGTGGGCGTATCCGGCCGCGGAGATCCTCCATCTTGTGGGGATCGCGCTTGTGGTGGGCTCCGTGGCCCTGTTCGATCTGCGGCTTCTGGGCCTCTCCCCACAGATTCCCGTCTCCGCCCTGAGCCGCCACCTCCTCCCCTGGGCGTGGCGGGGATTCGCCCTGGTGGTGGTCAGTGGGCTATTGATGTTCGCGGCGCATGCGTCCGCGTGGTGGGCCAACCCCGTATTCCCGGTGAAGATGGGGCTCCTCGCCGCTGCGGGACTCAACCGCACGGTGTTCCACCGCGGCGTCTACCGGACCGTGAATGCCTGGGACCAGGGGGTGCCCCCTCCCCGGGCCGCGAAGGTGAGCGGAGCGCTCTCCCTCGTGTTGTGGGGTGGGGTACTGGCCTGCGGCCGGCTGCTGGCCTACCTCTGAGGTTGACCCGGTGGACGGATCCGTGGGAGGCTGCTAGGGGACGGTGTCGGCACGGAAAGGTCCGGGGATGTTGAAGATTTTGGTGGTGGAGGACGAGCCGGAGATCGCCCGGCTCCTGCGGTCGTACCTGGAGCGGGAGGGATATACGGTGGTCCTGGCCCGGGATGGGGAGGCGGCCCTGCGGGCCTTCGAGGAAGTGAGCCCGGATCTCGTGGTGCTGGATTTGATGCTTCCACGTCTCGACGGGTGGCAGGTGATGCGGGGCATCCGGGAGGCCTCCCGGGTTCCCGTGATCATGCTCACGGCCCGGGATGGGGTGGAGGACAAGGTGACGGGGCTGGAGCTGGGGGCGGACGACTACGTCACCAAGCCCTTCAGTCCCCGGGAAGTGGTGGCCCGGGTTCGGGCAGTGTTGCGCCGCAACCGGTGGGGCGGGCGGGAGGAGGCCCGCTTCGGCGATCTCCACATCAACTACCTCACCCGGGAGGTCCGCTGGAAGGATCGAACGATTTGCCTCACGCCCACGGAGTGGCGGCTCCTGGAAGTTCTGAGCACGCATCCCGGCCAGGTGTTCACCCGCTTGCAGCTCATCGAGCGGATCTACGGGTATTCGTACGAAGGGCTGGAGCGCACCGTCGACGCCCACATCAAGAACCTGCGGCAGAAGATCGAGCCGGATCCCCGGGAGCCCCGGTACGTGCTCACCGTGTACGGGGTGGGATACAAGTTCGCGAGGCATCCGGATGGCGGATGACGGGCAGATCCGCAGGCGGGGGTGGACACTGCGGGCGCAGCTCAGCCTGGCCTTCGTGCTGGTCGCCGTCGCCTCCGTGGCGCTGGTGGGGCTGTGGGCCCAGTACATCATGGACCGGCAATTCACCCGTTTCCTGGAGCGGGTGCGCCGGGGCGAGGTGACCTGGATCACGGAGCAGCCCCCGCAGGTCCGGGAGCTCTTCTACAGCACCGTGCAGCCCGGCTGGACCCGCAGGCTCTTCTACGCCTCCCGACGGAAGTTCCTGCGGGCCTTCAACGCGTCCCTGTGGCTGGGAGGCGCCACGGCCGCGGCGGTCGCCATCCTGGCAGGCGTGTGGCTCGCGCACCGGATCACGCGGCCACTCATGGAGCTGCGATACGCCGCGGGCCGCATCGCGGCAGGGGACCTGGGGCAGCACGTGCGGCCCGGGCCCGGGGAGATCGGGGACCTCGCCCAGGCCTTCAACGCCATGGCCGCCCGTCTCGCGGCCAACGAGCGACTGCGGCGGGAGTTCCTGGCCGCGGTGGCCCACGAGCTGCGCACCCCCCTCTCCGTTGTCCAGGCGAACCTGGAATCCTTCCTGGACGGCGTGGCAGAGCCGACCCCGGAGCGCATCGCAGCCCTGCACACGCAGTGCGCGCTCCTCAACCGCCTCATCGGCGACCTCCGGGATCTCAGCCTGGCGGAGGCCGGGCAGCTTCCCCTCCACCGGGTCCCGACGGATCTCGGAGCCCTGTGCGCCTCCTGCGTGGAGGGCCTGCAGCCCTGGGCCGAGGAGCGGGGAGTCCGGGTGGAGCTGGAGGCTCCCGCGGGCCTGGTGGCGGAGGTGGATCCCGACCGCATCCGGCAGGTGGTGCAGAACCTCCTGCACAACGCCATCCGGTTTACCCGTGAGGGAGGTACCGTGCGGGTTCGGGTGTCCCGGACGGCCGCGCACCGCGTGCGGATCACGCTCGAGGACGAAGGGCCGGGAATCCCTCCCGATGAGCTTCCCTATATCTTCGAGCCCTTCTACCGGGCAGAGCGGTCCAGGTCCCGGGAGACGGGGGGGAGCGGGTTGGGGCTCGCGGTGGTGCGGAGGCTCGTGGAAGCCCACGGGGGGGAGGTGCGGGCGGAGAACCGGGACCCCGTAGGCGCCCGGTTCGTGGTGGAACTCCCGTCCTGAGGGGGAGGAATGCGGTTTCTGTGGCCTGAGGCCCTGTGGGGCCTGCTCCTCGTGTCTCTGGGAGGTGTGGGATACCTCCGGGCGGTGCGCGCTCGGTCCACCCGCGCCACCGCCCTCTCCTCCTTCCCCTACCTCCGGGCCACTCCAGGGCTCCGCGGGAGCGCCCACCTCCCCGCGGGCCTGTACCTCCTTGCCCTCCTCGTGGTGATCCTGGCCCTTGCCCGACCTCAACTTCCCTGGCCGGTTCCTGCTCGCTGGCCCGTGGTCCTCATCCTGGACGTGAGCCGCAGCATGGAGGAGACGGACATCCGGCCCAGCCGTCTCGAGGCGGCCAAGCGGGCGGCCCAGGATTTCGTTCGGGCCCTGCCCGGAGGCGTGCAGGTGGCCGTGGTCACCTTCGGCAACTACGCCAGCGTGGTGGTCCCCCTCACCCCGGATCGGGGACGCGTCCTGGAGGGGATCGCGGGGATCTCCACGCAGCTGCGGACGCAGCTGGGCAATGGCCTCGTGGAGGGTGTCCGGGCCGTGACTCCGGAGGGCGATCCCCCGCTTCGGCCGGATCCGCCTCGGGCCATCGCCATCCTCCTCTCGGACGGCCGGGCCAGCGACGGGATCCCACCCCTAGAGGCGGCCCGGTTCGCGCGGGAGCGGGGGGTACGGGTGTACACGGTCGGGATCGCCACCCGGGCGGATGCCTCGCAGTTGCGCAGCGGGTACTGGGGGGTGCTGGACGAGGAGACGCTCCGGGCCATTGCCGCACAGACGGGCGGGCGCTACTACCACACCACCTCCGCCCGGGAACTCCGGGCCGCCTACCGAGACCTCGCCCGGACCGTCGGGTGGACCCGCCGGATGGAGGAAGTGACCGGCTTGGGGACCCTGCTCGCCGGCCTCTTCCTCCTCCTCGCGATGCTCCTCCACGTGCGCCGCGCTCCGCTGGAGGGCCTTCCGTTCACCCCTCGGCCGCGGAGGCCCGGCGCAACCGGTCCATGATGGCCCGGCCTAGACCCGTCTCCGGAACGGGCTCCGCGTAGATCCGTTCCAGTCCCAGGCCGTCCAGCTCGTGGAGCAGGTCGAACAGGCGCGCGGCCGCCTCCCGCAGATCCCCCCGAGGGGAGAGCACCCGGACCGCGGCGAAACCGTCCTCCGGGGGCCGTTGGAAGGCGAGGTAGGCGCTCCGGGGGCGGGCGGAAACGGGGACCTCCTCCGCCCGGGCGACAGAGAGGTGCGTGCGCGGGGCGTAATGGGAAGGGAGCTGGCCCGGTGCCTGAGGTCGGCGGGCCGAGGTGGCCACCTCCACGGGTCCCAGCACCGCCTCCAGTTCCTCCACGGGGACCGCGCCCACCCGCAGAACCTGAGGAGTCTCCCCCAGGACGGAGACGATGGTGGACTCAATCCCGTGGGGAGTGGGGCCCGCGTCGAGGATGAGATCCACCTCTTCCCCCAGGTGCCTCGCCACGTGCTCCGCCCGCGTGGGGCTCAGCCGGCCGAAGGGGTTGGCGCTGGGAGCGGCTACGGGGGTTTCGGCGCACCGGATGAGTTCCAGGGCCACGGGATGGGAGGGTTCGCGCACCGCCACGGTGTCGAGGCCCGCCGTCACGATCCCGGGGAGCTTAGGCCGTCGGCGCAGCACGAGGGTGAGGGGGCCGGGCCAGAACCGGCGGATCAGGACCTGGGCGAGGGGCGGGATCTCCAGGACCACCTCCTCCAGCATGGTCCGATCGCACACGTGCACGATCAGGGGATCGAAGGCGGGGCGCCGCTTTACCTCGAAGACGCGGGCCACGGCCACGGGATCCAGGGCGTTGGCCCCGAGCCCGTACACCGTCTCCGTGGGGAACGCCACGAGCCCCCCGCGCCGCAGGATCCGGGCGGCCTCCCCGATGGTTTCCGGGGTTGCGGGAACCACGCGCGCCATCCCGCCTTACTTTACAATGGGGGCGGAGGGACGGGATGGCGCTCGTGTTGAGCTTCCAGTGCGGCCGGTGCGGCCAGGAGTACGCGGTGTACTATCCGAAGGCCGTCGTGTATCCCCTCTACGGCCACGGGACCCGGGAGCAGGGAGCCCGGGAGGACGAGGAGGAGGCCCGCAGCGGAGCCCTGGATGCCCTGCGGAACCGGGCGGAGTCCCAGGGGAAGGTGTGGGTGAACGCGGGGGAGACCCAGCGGATCACGTGTCGCTGCGGCAAGGACCTGAACCTGGACCTCTCCCTCCACCCCCGCATCCCGCAGCGCAAGCCTTCCGGCCCCCGCCAGGTAGGCCTCATTCCCCTCCATCCGAGCCCTCCCAAGAGGGAGTGAGCGGATCCGCCCGAGCTTCATCGCTTCTTCACACCCGCGGGTAGGCTGGGAACCGGAGATCGTTGCCCAGGAGGGTGTGCATGCCGCGCATCTTCGCCTGTTCCCTGCTTCTCGCGACGCTCGCGTTCGCGGCGTGGCCGAGGGTTCTGGCAGCGCCCGCCTCCGGAGTGGAGCGGTACGTGGTGGTCTCCTCGGAGTCGGAGGCCCGCTACCGGGTTGGGGAGACGTTCCTGGGCGATAACCGGTTCAACGAGGCCGTGGGCCGGACCCGGGAGGTCCGGGGGGAGATCTGGGTGAATCGCCAGAACCCCGCGGCAAGCCGCGTGGGCCCCATCGAGGTGGACATCAGCACCCTGCAGTCCGATAGCCCTCGCCGGGACAACGCCATCCGCCAGCGGTGGCTCCAGTCCGCCCGGTATCCCAAGGCGCGGTTCGTCTCCACGGAGATCCGGGACGCTCCGGCCACGTACCGGGAAGGGCAGTGGGTGAGCGTGCGGGTTGTGGGGAACCTCACCGTCCGGGAAGTGACCCGGCCGGTGACGTGGGAGGCCAGGGTGCGCCTGCTCGGGACGGAGCTGCGCGCGGAGGCCACCACCACCATCCGCATGACGGACTTCGGGTTCCAGCCGCCCACCATCCTGGGGTTCGTGCGGGCGGAGAACGAGGCGAAGCTGGAGCTGGACCTGGTGGCGCGGCGGGAGGGCCGGTAGGGCCATGCACCGAATAGGGGCACTCCGGAAGGCGCTCCTCGCCCTCGTCTGCCTCGGGGCCCTCTCCGGGGTCTCGCGCGCCCAGCCCGTTGACCGGTACGCGCTCTTCGAGCGGGTGCGGCCCGCGGTGGCCATCGTGCGGACCTTCTCCGAGGGCCGCCGCTCCACGGGTACGGCGTTCTTCATCCAGCCCCACGTGGCCCTCACCGCTTCCCACGTGGTGCGGGGTCGGGAGCGCATCGTGCTGGAGAGTCGGTCCGCGGGAGAGCGGGAGGCTCACCTCGTGGGCTACGACGCCCGCCGGGACGTGGCGGTCCTGCGGGTGGAGGACGCCTCGCCGCTTCCCTTCCTCGAGCTCGCGGACTCCGCAACCGTACGGCCCGGGGACTTCGTGGCGGTGGTCGGATCTCCCCGGGGCGGCCCCGTGGGGCTGACCGCGGGCCACGTGCTCGCCACGGGCTCCACGCTTCCCGGACTCGTACCGGGCATCCTCATCCGCACCAGCGTTGCCGTGGTCCCGGGCCACTCCGGGAGCCCGATGGTGAACCTGCACGGGCAGGTGGTGGGGCTCGTCATCGCCGTCTCCACCCGTCCCGGGGAGGAGGGAGGACTCGCGGTGGCGAGCGCGGTGATCCGCCAGATCCTCCCGGAGCTCCTGGCCGGGACCCGGCGAGAGCGGGCGTGGATCGGGATCGTGGGGATGACCCTGGATCCGGAACTGGCCCGGCGGAGGGGATTCCCCGTGCGCCGCGGCGTGCTGGTCCTGGACGTGGTCCCCAACAGCCCTGCGGAGGCCGTGGGGCTGCGGGCGGACCGGCCAGAGGGGCCCATGGGGGACGTGATCGTCGCCGCGGACGGCCGCGAGATCACCCAGTGGGAAGACCTGCTCCTGGTCCTGGGAGAGCGCGAGCCGGGACAGAGGCTGCGGCTCGGGGTGGTGCGGGGCGGGGAGCGGGTGGTGGTGGAGATGGTGCTGGCCGCACGCCCCTAGTGGTACCCTGGTACCAACCGTGAGGTTCCTGTGGCCCGCGCTTCTGTGGGGAATGCTCCTGGTTCCGCTGGGAGGCTGGGTGTACCTGCGGGCCAGCCGGAGACGTGCTCCACGGGCTATCGCCCACCCCCTCCTCGAGTTGGCCGCGTCTGCGGAGAGGAGAGGAAAAGCCCGCCATCTCCCCGCGGGCCTGTACCTCGCGGCCCTGGCAGGTTCCCTCCTCGCCCTCGGCCGGCCCGTGGTCCCCCTCCCGGTCCCCGCGGACCGCTCGGCCGTCGTGCTCAGCATGGACGTGAGCGGAAGCATGCGCTCCCAAGACATCCTCCCCTCCCGGCTCGAGGCCGCCAAGGAGGCGGCGAAGTCCTTCGTGCGGAGCCTTCCCCCGCGGATCCCCGTGGGGCTCGTGGCCTTCGGCGGCTACGCCCTGTTGCTCGTCCGACCCACCACGGATCGGGAGGAGCTGGTGGAGAGCATTGACCGGCTCGAGTTCCTGCCCCGTACCGCCATCGGGGAGGGGTTGCTGGAGGCCGTAGCAGCCCTCCCAGGCAGGGGTCGGCCGGATCGGACCGGATCCGTGCCCCGGAGGCCTCCTGGAGGTTGGCCGCCCGGGGTGGTGGTGCTCCTCTCGGACGGCCGCAGCAACACGGGGATCGATCCGTTGGAGGCCGCCCGCCTGGCCCGGGCTCAGGGGGTGACCGTGTACACCGTGGGGGTGGGCCAGCCCTTTACCGGCTCCGACGCCTGGACCATCGGCGGTCCCCTGGACGAGGAGACCTTGAAAGAGATCGCCCGGATCACGGGCGGCACCTACCACCACGCCTCCAGTGCCCGGGCCCTGCGGGAGATCTACCGGAGGCTCGCCCGGGTCGTCGGGTGGGAGCAGCGACCCACGGAGGTCACGGGACTCGTTGCCCTGGTGGGCACGGTCCTGTTGGCGGCCGCCGTGGCCACGTCCGCCCGGGTCTGGCGCCTGGAGCGCTAGGGGCTTCACACGGAGCTCACACGCCCGGAGCAGGATGGCTTCCGGAGGGGGATAGGAGGTTCCGGTGCGCAGGGTGGCTCTGGTTTTGCTGCTCGCGGGCTTGGCGGGCCTCGGGGCATGGCGGGCCCTGGGGGCCTTGCAGCCCCGGCAAGGGGCGCAGGCCCCGGCTCCTCGATTGCCCTCAGCTGGCTCCCGGGTCGTGGTGGTGCGGACGGAGCCCGCCCGCCTCCACCCCGTGGTGGTTCGGGCCACGTACGTGGGGGAAGTCCAGGCCTCCGGGACCGCGGACGTGTACCCCCGAATCTCGGGCGTGATCCAAGAGGTGCGGGTCCGGGAAGGGGACGTGGTGCGGGCCGGCCAGGTCCTGGCGGTGCTGGACCCCCGGGAGCTGCGCTACCAAGTAGAGCAGGCCCGGGCCGCGGTGCGAACCCAGGAGGTGGCGGTTCGGCAGGCGGAGGCCGCGGTCCAGACCCAACGCATGCAGGTGGAGCAGGCCCGCGCGAGCCTCCAGGCCCAGCGGGCCCGGCTCGCGCAGCTGCTGGCGGGGGCTGCACCCGAGCAGATCCGGCAGGCGGAAGAGCAGGTACGGCAGGCCCAGGCCGCGGTGGAGTACAGCCGCGCGCAGCTTCGGCGCGTGGAGGAGCTGTACCAGCAGGGGTTCGTGGCGCAGCAGGCGGTGGACGCGGCCCGCACGGATCTTGCGGTCCAGGAAGCCCGGCTGCGGGCCGCCGAGGAACAGCTGAAGCTGCTGCGGCGCGGGCCTTCCGCGGAGGAGGTGGAGGTGGCCCGCTCCCAGGTGCGGCAGGCGGAGGCGGCGGTGCGCCAGGCGGAGGCCCAGCTGCGGCAAGCCGGGGTGGCGTTGCAGCACGCGCAAAGCACCCTCGTCCAGGTCCGCACGAACCTCCGGCAGGCGGAAAGCCTCCTCGAGGAGCGCCTCATCCGGGCTCCGGTGAGCGGGGTGGCGGCCTCCCTCGCGGTGGACCCCGGGGACAGCATCACCCCCGCCACCCGCCTCGTGCAGCTGCTGCGGGTCTCTCCCGCGGAGATCACCCTCTCCGTCCCGGAGCAGGAGCTCGGGCGGATCCGCCCGGGCATGGAGGCGGCGGTGCGGGTGGACGCCTTTCCCGGGCGCACCTTCTCCGGCCGGGTTTCCCGCACGGGACCGGTGCTGAGTCCGGAGACCCGGACGGCCACGGTCCGGGTGGAATTGCCGAACGCGGACTTCTCCCTGCGGCCCGGAATGACCGCCCGGGTGGAGCTGGTGTTGGCCCGGCGGGAACGGGCGGTCACCGTCCCGGTCCACGCGGTGGTGGAGGAAGGGGGCGCGCGGGTGGTGTTCGTGGTGGAGGGAGGAGTCGCCCGGGCCCGGGCCGTGGCGCTGGGGATCTCGGACGGGGAGCGGGTGGAGGTGGTGCGGGGCGTGCGGGTGGGGGAGGCCGTGGTGGTGGCCGGTCAGGAAGTGCTGCGGGACGGGATGCCCGTGCGGCCCGCGGATCAACCCGTGCGGGAACGGAGGCGGCCATGAGGCTTCCCGCTCTCGCCATCGCACGCCCCGTCGGTACCTGTGTGGTCTTCGGGGCCGTCATCCTGGTGGGACTTGCGTCGCTCGCGGGACTCCCCATCGACCTCCTCCCGGACGTGAGCTTTCCCCGGCTCACCATCGCCGCGGACTACCCGGGGGCCGGTCCCGAGGAGGTGGAAAACCTCGTCACCCGGATTCTGGAGGAGGCCGCGAGCACGGTGCCCAAAGTCCAGGACATCCTCTCCACTTCGGCTCAAGGGACCTCCCGGGTCACCGTGGTCTTCCCCTACGGCACGGACCTGGACGCGGCCGCAAGCGACCTCCGGGCCGCCATCGAGCGGGTGCGACGCCGGCTCCCGGAGGACGCCACCACCCCCGTGGTGTTCAAGTTCGATCCCTCGCAGTTCCCCATCCTGCAGGTCGGGTTGCTGAGCGCCCGCGGGGCCCGGATGGATCCCGTGGAGCTCCGGCGGATGGCGGAGGAGCAGGTGCTGTTTCGCCTGGAGCGGGTCCCCGGGGTGGCGGTGGCCGAGGTGGTGGGCGGGGTCCAGCGGGAGATCCGGGTGGAGCTGGACCGCGGCCGCATGCAGGCCCTGCGGATCTCGGAGCAGGACGTGGCCAACGCCCTCCAGGCCACCAACCTCTCCCAGCCCGTGGGCACGGTGCGGGAAGGGCCCAAGGAGCTGGGGTTGCGGGTCCTGAGCCGGTACACGGATCTCGAGCAGATCCGCAATACCCCGGTAGCGGTACGGGACGGCCGGGTGGTGTACGTGCGGGACGTGGCCCGGGTGGTGCGCATGGCCGGAGACGAGACGGGAAGGGTGCGGATCAACGGCGAACCCGGAGTCCTGCTCGTGGTGCGGCGCCAGCCCGGGGTGAACACCGTGGCGGTCTCCGAAGGGGTGCGGCGGGAGCTGTTGGAGCTCGGGCGGTTGCTGCCCGAGGTGCGGTTCGTGGTGGTGGGCGACAGCGCGGAACTCATCCGCCGGTCCATCCGGTCCGTCCGGGACGCGCTCCTGGTGGGCGCGGCCCTGGCGGTCGGGGTGTTGCTGTTGTTCCTGCGGGATCCCCGCAGCGTGCTCGTCATCGGCACCGCCATCCCCACCTCCCTCGTGGCCACCTTCGCCCTCATGTACCTCTCCGGCTACTCCCTCAACCTCATGACCCTGGGCGCCCTTGCCTTAGGCGTGGGGATGCTGGTGGACAGCTCCATCGTGGTGCTGGAGAACATCTTCCGGCTCCGGGAGCAAGGGGCGAGCGGGACCGAGGCGGCCCGGAGCGGGGCCCAGCAGGTGGCAGGTGCCGTGACCGCCTCCACCCTCACCACCGTGGTGGTGTTCCTGCCCGTGGTGGTGCTGCGCACGGGGGCGGTGACCACCCAGATGTTCGTGCAGTTCAGCTACGTGGTGATCTTCGCCCTCCTGTGCTCCCTCCTGACTTCCCTCGCCCTCACCCCCGTGCTCGGCTCCTGGCTTCCCGCCATGCGATCCTCGGGCGGTGGATGGTTCGGCCCCGTGCGGGAAGGCTACCGTCGCCTGCTCGCGCTCCTGCTGCACCGCCGATGGTTGGTGTGGGCGGGGTGCGCGGCCGCGGCGGCGGTGGGGATCGGGTCGTTCCGGCTCTTGGGGTCGGAGCTGATCCCTCAGGTGGACGAGGGGGAGATCTTCGTCTCCATCCAGTTCCCGCAGGGCACTTCGCTCGAGGCCATGGACCGGCAGCTGCGGGCCCTGGAGCAGACGGTGCGGCGGGTGGCTCCAGAGGTGGAGCTCCTGACCGTCACTTCGGGGACCGCGGCCTTCGGCCCGGGAGGGGCCAGCCGCGGCTCCCTGCGGCTGCGGCTGCGGCCTAGATCCGAGCGGCCGCGCACCACGGAGGAGGTGGCCAGCGCCCTGCGCCGGACCCTCGCGGTTCCGGGCGGCCGGGTCGTGGTGCGCACGAGTGCCGGGGCCTTCAACATCTTTCGGTTCGGGTCCACGGATCCCATCGCGGTGGAGATCCGGGGGTACGACCTGCGGGAGGGGATGCGGCTGGGAGAACAGGTGCGGAGCCTCCTGGAACGGATTCCCGGCATCACGGACGCCACCATCGCCCGGGAGGAGCAGGCTCCGGAGCTCGCCCTCCGGGTGGATCTCGAAAAGGCCGCGTCCCTGGGGCTCTCCGCGGCCCGGATCGCAAGCGCCCTAGAGGCCGCGGTGGGAGGAAAAACCGCCACCCTGTTCCGGGAGGCGGGAAGCGAGATCGGGGTGGTGGTGCGGATGCGGGAGCCGGACCGCCGCCTCGCCCGGGACGTCCTCGCCCTTCCCATCACGACCCCCACCGGCCGGCAGGTGCAGCTGGGGCAGGTGGTCACCTTGATCCGGGACGTGGGCCCCGCGCAGATCACCCGCCGCGGGCGGCAGCGGGTGGTCACGGTGACGGCAGGGCTTGCGGGCCGGGACTTCGGGGGCGCGGCGGAGGAGGTGCGGGCCCACCTGGCCCGGTTGCGGCTCCCGCCTGGGTTCGCGGTGGCCCTCAGCGAGGAGTACGAGGAGCAGCAGCGGGCCTACCGGCAGCTCGCCTGGGGCTTTGCCCTCGCGGTGCTGCTGGTGTACGCGGTGATGGCGGTGCAGTTCGAGCGGTTGCTGGAGCCGCTGCTGATCATGGCCTCCGTGCCCTTCGCGGTGGCGGGCTCCTTCCTCCTCCTCGCCCTCACCGGCACCACCCTCAACATTCAGTCCCTCATCGGCCTCATCGTGCTGGCGGGGGTGGTGGTCAACAACGCCATCGTGCTCATGGACTTCATCCTGCAGCTGCACCGGGACGGAGGGATGCCCCTGTACCGGGCGGTGGTGGAGGCCGCAGGAGCTCGGCTCCGGCCCGTGCTCATGACCACCCTCACCACGGTGCTGGCCCTCATCCCTTCGGCCCTGGGCCTTGGGGAGGGCGCGGAGCTGCAGGCGCCGCTCGCCCGCAGCGTGATCGGGGGGATGGTGCTCTCCACGCTCGTGACCCTGTTCCTCATCCCGAGCCTGTACGTGGCCGTGGAAGAGGCCCGAGTTCGACGCCGGGCCGCCATCCCCGTCCCCCAACCCGCGGCGGTGGCGGGCGGGAGCGACCCTCCGGACGAACCCGGTGTGCCGCCTGCGCCGTAACAGATCTGTCGTGGAGGAAGAGAGAGCATGCGCGCCCGTCTCAGCATCGTCCTCGCGCTCTTGCTGGCCCTCGGTTTCCCCCTGCGTGCCCAGGCCCCCGCTCCGTACACCTTGGACCAGGCCGTGGCGCTGGCCCAGGAGCAGAGCCCGCAGGTGCGGGCCGCGCGGGAGGCCCTACGGGCCGCGGAAGCCCAGCTCGCCGCGGCCCGGGCCGCGCTCCAGCCCTCGGTGGGGGTGGGGATCTCCGGAGGCCTCGGCCCTTCGGGCGGGTCCGCCCAGGTGAACCTGGGGGTGAGCTACCTGCTGTACGACGGAGGGCTGCGCCAGGCCCAGATCCGGCAGCTGGAGGCCCGGGTGCAGAGCGCCCGGGAAAACCTCGCGGCCCTCCAGGCCCAGGTGGCCCTGAGCGCGGTGCAGGCCTACATGAACGCGGTGCTCGCGGATCAGGTGGTGGCCCTCCGGCAACAGGTGGTGGCCCAGGCCCGGACGCAGTTGGAGGGCGCCCAGGCCCGGGTCCGCGCGGGAACCGCGCCTCAGGCGGACGTGGTGAGCGCCCAGGCGCAGCTGGCAAGCGCGGAGGTGAGCTTGCTGGAAGCCCAGGCAAACGCGCAAGTCAGCCGCGCGCAGCTGGCTTCCCTGCTGGGGCTCGATCCCGGCGCGCCCATCGCGGTGGTCGCACCCGGTGTCCCCCCTCCGTTCGAGCTCTCCGAGGAGGAGGTGCGCTCCCGGGCCTTGCAGCGACCGGAGGTGCGCAAGGCCCAGGCGGAGGTGGCGGCCGCGGAGGCGGCCCTGGTGGTGGCACAGCTGCAGGGCGGGACGACCGTGAGCCTGGACGGCCGGTATGGGCTCCTGACTGTGGGAACTCCCGGGGGTGCGGGCACGTGGTCTATTGGGGCCTCCGTGTCCGTGCCCCTCTACGACGGGGGCCAGCGCTCGGCCGCCGTCGAGGCGGCCCGGGCCAACCTCGAGGCCGCCCGGGCCACGCTGGAGCAGGCCCGGCTGGAGGCGCAGCGGGAGGCGGTGCAGGCCTGGCTCGCATGGCAGTCGGCCCTCGCGCGGGAGGAGGCGGCCCGTCGGGCTCAGGAGGCGGCCCAGGAGGCGTTGCGGGTGGCGGAAGGACGGTACGCGGCGGGGGTGGGGAGCCTCCTGGAGGTGGCCCAGGCGCGGGCGCAGCTCGCTTCGGTGCAGGAGTCCCTGGCCCAGGCCACCGCCACCCGGTGGACCGCCCTCGCCTCCCTCCGGCGGGCGGTGGGGATGCGCGTGCTGCCTTAGAGGTGCGGGATGAGGCGTTGGTGGTGGATCCCGGTTTTGGTCCTGGCGGTGGGAGGCGGAGTCTACGCAGCGATGTGGTCCCGGAACAACACCGCTCAGACACCCCGGTGGCGCACGGCCCCGGTGGTCCGGGGAGAGCTCCTGGTCACCGTGAGTGCCTCTGGTTCCGTCCGGCCCTACTCCGAGGTAGAGGTGAAGTCCAGGGCCACGGGGATCGTACGCCGGGTGCTCGTGCGGGAAGGGGATCGGGTCCAGGCAGGGCAGGTTCTGGTTGAGATCGACGATCCGGATGCCCTGAGCGCTTTGCGCTCCGCGCAGGCCGGCTACGATGCCGCGGTGGCACGCCTCCAGCAGCTGCAGGCCCAGCACCGGGCCCAGCGGGCCCAGGAGCGGGAGCTCGTGGCAGGGGCGGAGGCGGCCTGGAGAGCCGCCCGGGCCCGATTGCAGCAGTTGCTCGCGGAGCACGCCCAGCGGGAGGCCCAGCAGCAGGCCCAGATCGCCCAGGCCCGGGCATCGGTGGAAGCCGCCCGGGCCCGGCTCCAGCAGCTCCTCGGCGGTACCCGGCCCGAGGAGGTCACCCAGGCGGAGCAGGCCCTGGCCGCCGCCCAGGCAGATCTCCGGCTTGCCGAACAGAACTACACGCGGGTCGAGCAACTCGTGCGACAGGGGTTCGTGGCGCGTCAGGAGCTGGACACCGCGGCCGCGCGGCTGGCGAGCGCCCGGGCCCAGGTCGAGTCCGCCTCCTCCCGCCTCCAGGAGCTCCGCTCTGGCCCCACCCGGGAGCAGATCGAGGAGGCCCGGGCCGCGGTGCGGCAGGCGGAAGCCCAGTTGCAGCAGGTCCTCGCGGCTTCCCAGGACGAGGCGGTGCGCCGGCAGGAGCTCCTGGCGGCCCAGGCCGCGGTGCGCCAGGCCGAGGCGCAGCTGCGGCAGGCCCGGCAGAGTGCCCTCCAGGAGCCCGCCCGGGCCGCGGAGCTCCTGGCGGCCCAGGCCGCGGTGCGCCAGGCCGAGGCGCAGCTGCGGAACGCCCAGGATCGCGTCCGCGAGACCCTCATCCGGGCGCCCGTGGGCGGGTTCATCTCCGCCCTCTCCGTGCAGGTGGGGCAGTCCGTGATCGGCAGCACTCAGGGTGGGACCCCGGTGATGCGGATCGCGGTGGTGGAGCCCGTGCTGGCGAAGGTTCTGGTGGACGAGGTGGACATCCCGAGGATCCAGCCGGGGATGCGGGCCACGGTCCGGGCAGATGCCCTCCCGGACCAGACCTTCCCCGCCACGGTGCTCTCCGTCTCCCCCAACGCCCAGATCAACAACAACGTGGTGCAGTACGAGGTCACCCTCCAAGTGACGGATCCCGGACACCGGCTGCGACTCGGCATGACCGTGCAGGCGGAGTTCACCCTCCTCCACCGGTCCGGGGTCCTCCTTATCCCCCGGGAGGCGGTTCGCGGGCAGGGAGTGCTGGTGGTGGTCAACGGGGAACTGCATCCCCGCCGCGTGGAACTGGGGCAGACGGACGGCCGGATGGTGGAGGTGCGAAGCGGCCTACGGGAAGGGGAGACGGTGTTCCTGGGGGTGGAGCGGGGCCCGGAGGTCCAGGCGCCCCGGAACCCGTTCCTGCCCCAGTTCCCACGCCGTTCCCCCACCCCTCCAGGCCTGCGGAGGGTCCCATGAGGCTCCTCGAGCTCGAGGAGGTGAGCAAGGTTTACCGGATGGACGGGGTGGAGGTGTGGGCCCTACGGGGCGTTAGCCTGGAGATCGATGCCGGAGAGTTCGTGGCCATCATGGGACCTTCGGGTTCCGGGAAGTCCACGTGCATGAACATCCTGGGCCTGCTGGACCGGCCCACCTCGGGCGTGTACCGGTTCGAGGGCCGGGACGTATCGGGCCTGGGGGAGGTGGAGCGGGCCCGGTTGCGTAACCGGCGCATCGGGTTCGTGTTCCAGGCCTACAACCTCCTCCCGCGCACCACGGCCCTGGAGAACGTGGAACTCCCCCTGATCTACGCGGGGATCCGGGATCGGGCCCGGGCCCGGGAGGCCCTGCGGTGGGTGGGTCTGGAGCACCGCGCCCATCACCTCCCCACGCAGCTCTCGGGCGGGGAGCAGCAGCGGGTGGCCATCGCCCGGGCCCTGGTGATGGAACCCGCCCTGGTGCTGGCGGACGAACCCACGGGCAACCTCGACACCCAGACAAGCTTGGAGATCATGGGGATCTTGCAGCGGCTGAACGAGCGGGGGGTCACCGTGGTGATGGTGACCCACGAGCCGGACATCGCGGCCTTCGCCCGCCGCATCGTGCAGTTTCGGGACGGCCGCATCGTGCAGGACCGTCCCAACCGACCCCGCCGGGTCTTGGAGGTGCAGACGTGACCCTGCTCGCGAGCCTCCGCATCGCGCTCCGGGCCTTGGCCGCGAACCCTCTCCGCTCGCTCCTGACCACCCTGGGCGTGATCATCGGGGTGGGGGCCGTGGTGACCACGGTGGGGATCGGGTCCGGGGCCCGCCGCAGCGTGGAGGAGCAGCTCACGGCGCTGGGCACCAACCTCCTCACCGTGCTCCCGGGCCGGGCCGCGGGTCCCGGTGGGATCGGATTCGGGCTCGGTACGGTGCAGACCCTCACATGGGACGACGCGGAGGCCATTCAGTCCTCCCTCCCGGACGTGGAGGCGGTGGCCGCGGAATTCAGCCGGCCGGCCCAGGTGGTGGCAGGTCCCTACAACGACACCACGAACATCAGCGGGGTCACGCCCTCCTTCCCGGAGGTGCGCAACTGGCACCCCGTGGAGGGGACCTTCTTCGGGGAGATGGAGATGCGGACCCGGGCCCGGGTGGCGGTGATCGGGCAGACGGTGCGGGAAACCCTCTTCCCGGACCGGGATCCCCTGGGACAGCCCATCCGCATCAACCGGGTCCTCTTCACCGTGATCGGGGTGATGGAGCGCAAGGGCTCCACGGGGTTCGGAGACCGGGACGACGTGGTGTTCGTGCCCCTCTCCACGGCCCAGAAGCGCCTGTTCGGGGTGGACCACGTGCGGGCCGTGTACGTGAAGGTGCGGGACGCCTCGCGCATGGACGCGGTAGCCGCCCAGGTGGAGTCGTTGATCCGGACCCGCCACCGGATCCGGGAGGACCAGGAGTCCGATTTCGTGGTGCGCAACCAGGCAGAGGTGGTGCAGGCCTTCACCGGCGTCACCCAGACCATCACCCTCCTGTTGGGAGCCATCGCCGCGGTGTCGCTCGTGGTGGGCGGGATCGGGATCATGAACATCATGCTGGTCTCCGTCACCGAGCGCACCCGGGAGATCGGGATCCGCAAGGCCGTGGGAGCCACCCCGCGGGACATCCTCCTGCAGTTCCTGGTGGAATCCGTGCTGCTGAGCGTGGGCGGGGGACTCCTCGGGATCGGCGTGGCCCTGCTGGCGACCCGGGCGATCTCGGGATTCGCGGGCTGGATGACCGTGGTGACCCCGCAGGCGGTGGTGCTGGCCTTCGGGTTCGCGGTGGCCGTGGGGCTGTTCTTCGGCCTGTATCCCGCGTACCGGGCGGCCCGTCTGGATCCCATCGCGGCCCTGCGGTACGAGTAGGCGAGGAGGGAGCGGATGCGGAATCTCACTGCCATCGCGCTTGCGGCCGTGCTTTTGGGGGGATGCGCCCAGGGCCGGGCGGCGCCCCGCGGGGACCCCGCCTTCCGCGTAGCGGCCGCGGTGCTGGCCCTGGAGCGGAGCGGAAGGGGCCTCACCCCGCAGCAGGCAAAAGAGGTGCTCCCCCTGCTGGACGTCCTGCGGAACCTGCGACCCGAGGAACAGGACGTGGCCCAAAGGCTCCTGGCCCGGTTCGATGCCCTCCTCACCCCCACGCAGAAGGAGGCCCTGCGGACCGCGCGCGAGCGCCTGCAGGAACGGATTCGTTCCGCCCCCCGACCCGGCCCTGTGGATCCGGAGCGGGCCGCGGAGTTCCGGAGGCGGCTCGTGGGGCAGGCCATGCAGCTGTTGGAGCGGCGGGCCCGGGGCCGTTGAGCCGGCCCGCCGCTCCTGAGTGGAGGAGGACCTCCCCCGGAGACAGAACAAAAATATACGCGCCAAGGGATTCTGACCGAGGGGGGAGATCGGGATGAAGCGGCGGGCGATCTGGATCCTCCTCATGGGGGTGCTCTTCGCCTTCCCGCTGTACGGGCAGCCGAGGGCGAACTGGCCCCGGAGCATCACCATCGGGAGCGCCTCCATCGGTGGGGTGTACTACGTGGTGGCCGGGGGCTATGCCAAGGTGATCCAGGAGAAGATGGGGATCCCGGCCAGCAACCGGGTGACGGGAGGTCCCGTTCAGAACATCCAGCTGGTGCACGCCAGGCAGATCGAGCTCGGCCTCACCACCATGGGACCCGCCCACGAGGCTCTACGGGGCATCGGGTGGGCCCAGGGCACCCGGTATGACACCATCCGGTTCACCTGGCCCATGTACACCTCCTTCGCCCACTGGATCACCCGGGCGGATAGCCCCATCCGGTCCATCACGGATCTCAACGGGAAGGTGGTGGATCTGGGTCCGAGAGGCGGGTCGGCGGAGTTCGTAGGGCACAAGGTCTTCTCCCTCTTCGGCATCCGCCCGGCTCGCATCGTGAACCTGTCCTTTGCGGAGGGTGCGAACGCCTTGCGGGACGGACTCGTGGACGCCAACTTCGGGGTAATCGGGGTTCCGGTCCCTGCCTGGCTGGAGCTGTCCATCACGCGGCCCGTGCGGTTCTTCGGGTTCACGCCGGACCAGATCCAACGGCTCACCGCCGCGTACCCGTACCTGGCGTCCGCAGCCATCCGCGCCAATGTGTACCGGGGACAGGACTACGTGATCCGCACGGTCCAGATGTGGAACGCGGCCTTCGTGCACCGGGACATGCCGGAGGACTTCGTGTACGAGCTCACCAAGACCATCTTCGATAACCAGGAGCTGCTGGAGCAGGTGCATCCCACTGCCGCGGAGACCCGGCCTGTGAACATCTACTACATCGCGGGCCCGCTCCATCCTGGCGCCCTCCGGTACTACCGGGAGCGGGGCGTGCGGCTGCGGACCGAGCACCAGCCTCCGCGCTAGCCCGTTGGGAAGGCTGGCGTGAAGCAGGCAACGGAGGACGAACAGGAACCCCGGGGGGAGATCCCCTCCCTCGTGACGGAGGTCGGTCCCGCGGAAGAGCTACGGGGCCGGGAATTGCGGGGCGGGTGGTGGGTCCTCGCGCGTCTCGTCGGGGTGGCCATGGCCACCTACCACATCGTGGTGCTGGGCTTCTACTCCACCGATCCCCAGAAGATGTACGCCCTCCACCTGATGTTCGCCTCGCTCCTGGTGTTCCTGCTCCTGCCCGCCCGCCGGAACGGTTCCCCTGTCCCCACCCTCTGGGATCTCCTGCTGTGTCTTGCGAGCGTGGCGGTGGTCGTCTACCAGCTCCTGACCTTCTCCGCGCTCACCGCGCGGGCGGGGGTGATGCCCACCCCTACGGACGTGGCCGTGGGGGTGTTGCTCCTGGCCGTGGTGATCGAGATGAGCCGCCGAACCTCCGGGTGGGCGGTGCCGGCGCTGGGACTGGCGTTCGTGGTCTATGCCTTCGTGGGGCCGTACCTGCCGGGGCTCTTCCGACACGGTGGTTTCCCCGTGGCCACGGTCGTCTCCTTCCTGTTCAGCGACAATGGGATCTACAGCGCCCCCATCGCGGCTTCAGCCCGCTACGTGTACCTGTTCATCCTGTTCGGTGCGGTGCTGGAGGCCTCTGGCATCGGGAAGTTTATCGTGGAGATGGGCCTGAGCCTCGCGGGCCACCGCCGGGGCGGTCCCGCCAAGGTCTCGATCTTTACGAGCGCCCTTTTCGGCACCGCCTCCGGGTCCTCCGCAGCCAACGTGATGGTGGACGGGGTGATCAACGTGCCTCTCATGAAGGCCACGGGCTTCCGGCCCAGCGTGGCGGGCGCCGTCGAGGCCATGAACTCCACGGGCGGGCAACTCATGCCGCCTGTGATGGGGGCTGCCGCTTTCCTGATGGCGGACATCCTGGGGGTTCCGTACTCCCACATCGCCCTAAGCGCCCTCATCCCCGCTCTTCTCTACTACGTGGCCGCGTACTGGATCATCGACCTCTACGCGGCCAAAAACCGGCTGCACGGCCTTCCCAGGACGCAGCTCCCACCCCTCGGCGCGGTCCTGCGCCGCCGCGGCTACCTTCTCGGTCCGCTCGTCTTGATCCTTCTACTCATCATGGGCTTCGACTACTCCCCCTTTCGGGCGGCCCTGTGGGGGCTGGCGGCCGCGGTGGTGGCCTCCTGGATGAGCCGAGAGGAGCGGGTAGCCCATCCATGGATCCTGCTGGGCGTTGTGGCATACCTCCTCGCTCGCCGTCTGGACTTGCCGGTGCTCTGGAGCCTCGGAGTGGGGTGCGGGGTGGTGGCGGGCGTGTACGCGGCGCGACCCGAGAGCCGGGAGGGCATCCGCCGGATGCTGGATGCCCTGTACGATGGCTCGTGGCGGTCCGTGGAGATCGCGGCCACCACCGCGGCCGCGGGGATGGTGGTGGGGATCCTCTCCCTCACAGGGCTCGGCGGAAAGCTCTCCCTGGCCCTTCTCGCCCTCGCGGGCGGCAACCTGATCTCCATGCTGGTCGTGGCCATGGTGGTGGCCCTGATCCTGGGGATGGGGCTTCCCACCACCGCCGCCTACGCCATCATGGCCAGCACCCTGGCTCCGGCCCTGGTGCAGGCGGGAGTCCCGCCCATCGCGGCTCACCTCTTCCTGTTCTACTTCGCGTGTCTTTCGGCCCTCACCCCGCCCGTGGCCCTGGCGAGCTATGCGGCCGCAAGCCTCGCGCGGGCACCCCTGTGGGAGACCGGTTGGCAGTCCGTGTGGTTCGCCCTAGCCGGCTTCCTCGTGCCGTACATGTTCGTGTTCGGCCCTCCCCTCCTCATGCAGGGCCCCTGGTACGAGGTGGCGTGGGCCTTCGCTTCGGGAAGCGTGGGGACCCTGTGTCTGGCGGGAGCGGTGGTGGGATACCTCCGCCGGCCGGCCACCTGGCTGGAGCGGGGGATGCTGCTGGTGGCAGCGCTGTCGCTGATCAAGCCGGGCCTTGCCACCGACCTGCTGGGGTTCGGGCTCCTGGGCGCCGTCCTCCTCCTCCAACGGCTACGACCTGTCCTCGCGCTCCTCGGCCCTCCTGAGGGAGGACGCCGCGGTCTGGGGCGTTTACAATAGGGGTGTGAGACCATCAGGAGGCGTGTGTCGTGTCACGGCCGACCCTGGGCAACATCGAGCAGATTCTCCAGGCATTGGAGCAGGAGGGGTACATTGCGGACCGGGAGATCGCCACCGCCATCTACCTCTCCATCGAGCTCCACAAGCCCCTCCTGGTGGAGGGCGCGGCCGGGGTCGGGAAGACGGAGATCGCGAAGGTCATGAGCCAGGCCCTGGGGACCGATCTCATCCGGCTGCAGTGCTATGAGGGACTGGACGTGAGCACCGCCCTCTACGAGTGGAACTACCCCAAGCAGATGCTGCGCATCCGCCTGGAGGAAGGGACCGATCGGACCGTGGAGGAGAAGGAGCAGACCATCTTCTCCGAGGCTTTCCTGCTGCGCCGACCTCTCCTCCAGGCCATCACCCACCACCGGGCGCCGGTGCTCCTGGTGGACGAGATCGACCGGGCGGATGTGGAGTTCGAAAGTTTCCTGCTGGAGGTCCTGAGCGACTGGCAGGTGACCATCCCGGAGATCGGGACCATTCGGGCCCGGCACATCCCATATGTGGTGCTCACCAGCAACCGCACCCGGGAGCTGAGCGACGCCCTCCGACGGCGGTGCCTGTACCTCTGGATCGACTATCCCAGCTTCGAGAAAGAGCTGCGCATCGTGCTCCGCAAGGTGCCCGGGATCTCGCAGCAGCTGGCGGAGCAGATCGCGGCCTTCATGCACCTGGTGCGGCGGCTGGACCTCCAGAAGGTTCCGGGGGTGGCGGAGACCCTGGACTGGAGCCTGGCCCTTTTGCGCCTGCACCGGGACCATTTGGATCGGACGAGCGTGGAGGAGACCATCGGGTGCCTATTTAAGCACCATGAGGACCAGCGGCTGGTGCGGGGGCCCTGGCTGGACGCGGCGCTCGCGGCCATCCACGAGGCCCAGCGGGACGGGGAAGGGCTCGCCCGGGCCCTGAACCGGATCGAGCGGACGTTGAAGGCGTGAGAAGACCGGACCTGGGAGATCTCACCGCCCACGTGGTGGCCTTCGGCCGAGCCCTTCGGGAGCACGGGGTCCTGTGCGGTCCCGGGGAGATCGCGGATGCCCTCCGGGCCCTGGAGCGGGTGGACGTCCTGGACCCGGAGCAGTTCCGGCTGGCCCTGCGGACCACCCTGGTCCACGGCCACCACGACCTGCGGGTCTTCGACGCCCTCTTCCCCCTCTACTGGTCCCCCTTCCCGCCCGTGTCCTCCTCCCAGGAGGACGGGGAGGACGGGCCAGCGCAGGAGGCCGCTTCGGAGAAGGGGCAGCTCTCCATGGAACGGTGGGCGGATGCCGAGGAGACGGAGGGGGAGCAGGAGGTCCCGGGCTACAGCGCCCTGGAGGTCCTGGCCCGGAAGGACTTCTCCACCTTCACCGATCGGGAGCTCGAGGAGATCGGGAAGCTGGTGGTGGCCATCGCCCGCCGCATCGCCACCCGGATGAGCCGCCGGATGCAGCGGGCGCGGCACAGTCATCGGCTCGACCTGCGGCGGACCATGCGGCTCCACCTCCGGTGGGGCGGGGATCTGCCGGAGCTGGCGTTTAAGCGGCGGCGGGTCCGGAAGACCCGCCTGGTGCTCCTGTGCGACGTCTCCGGCTCCATGGACATCTACAGCCGGTTTCTGATCCAGTTCGTGTATGCGCTCCAGGAGGCCGTGGGCAACGTGGAGAGCTTCGTGTTCAGCACCTCCCTCACCCGGGTCACCCCCGCCCTCCGATCCCGGACCCTTCGGGAGGCGCTGGACCGGCTGAGCCGCACGGTTCCCAACTGGTCCGGGGGCACCCGGATCGGGGCGAGCCTCATGCAGTTCCTGGAGGGGTGGCGACACCTGCTGGATCCCCGCACCGTGGTGGTGATCCTCAGCGACGGCTGGGACACCGGGGACGTAGAGATCCTGCACCGGGCCATGCGGGAGATCCGGGCCCGGTCGGGCCGGGTGATCTGGCTGAACCCCCTCCTCGGCAGCCCCGGCTACCAGCCCCTCACCCGGGGCATGCAGACGGCCCTGCCTTTTGTGGACGTGTTCGCCGCCGCCCACAACCTCGAGAGCCTTCGCGAACTGGAACGCACACTGGCGGCGCGGGTGCGCCGCACCGGAAGGAGGGAGTAGCCATGCGGGAGCTCCTCGACATCCTCCAGGCCCTCCGGGACGTGCGCCGCCACGGAGAAGCGGCGGCCCTGGCCACCGTGGTCGGGGTGCGGGGAAGCACCTACCGGCGGGAGGGAGCCCGGCTCCTGATCCGGTCTACCGGGGATCTCGTGGGCTCCATCTCCGGCGGGTGCCTGGAAGGGGATGTGCAGATCGTGGCGGAGGAGGTGCTGCGGGACGGGCGGCCGCGCCTGCTGCACTACGACCTCACCGCGGACGACGAGGCGGTATGGGGCCTGGGATTGGGCTGTAACGGGGTGATCGACGTGCTGGTGGAGAAGGTGGGGACGGCGGAGCCCTCCCCGGAGCGGTTCCTGGAGGAGGCGGTGGAGCGGGAGCAGCCGTTGGTGGTGGTGACCCTCATCGGACCGGAAGACGCCCCGCAGCTCGGACGGCGGTTGGTGGTCTACCCAGACGGCACCCGGGAGGGGAGCCTCGGAGACGCGGATCTGGACGCGTCCGCGGCCACGCGGGCGCAGGAGGCGCTGCGACGGGGAAAGCCGGCCCGCGAGACCCTCGGGGGGGTTGAGCTCTTCTTCGAACCTCTCCAGCCGCCCCTGCGGTTGGTGGTGTGCGGGGCCGGGCACGACGCCATCCCCTTGGTGCGCCTGGCGCACGAGCTGGGCTTCCGGCCCGTGGTGGTGGACCGGCGGGAGAAGTTCCTCACCCGGGAGCGGTTCCCCGAGGCCCATGGGTTCCTCCACACGGAGTTCCCGGAGGCCGCGGAGGCCATCCGGCCGGACTCCAGGACCTGCGTGGTGGTGATGACCCACAACTACCTGCACGACAAGAACCTCATCCGGTCCTTCTTCGCGTATCCGACTCCGCCTGCCTACCTGGGCCTCCTGGGCCCCCGACAGCGTACCCAGAAGATCCTCCGGGAACTCGAAGCCGAAGGGGTGCAGCCGAGCCCAGAGCTGGCAGGACGGATCTACGCGCCGGTGGGCTTGGACATCGGGGCGGAGGGGCCAGAACAGATCGCCCTCGCCATCCTCGCGGAGATCCTGGCGGCCATGAACGGCCGGAAGGGAGGCTTCCTGCGGGACCGGCCCGCCCCCATCCACGAGCCGCTTCCCGTTTGAGCGGGTTCGCCTGTATCGTGCTGGCGGCGGGAAGTAGCCGCCGTATGGGCCAGCCGAAGCTCCTGCTGCGGCTGGGCGGGAAGACCCTCCTGCGCCGGGCCGTGGAGACGGCCCTGGCGGTCTGTGGCGAAGTCGTCGTGGTGGTGGGGCCGGAGGCGGACCGTATGCGGGAGGAGCTCAGGGATCTCCCGGTAACGATCGTGGAAAACCCAGACCATGTCCTGGGACTCAGCACCTCCCTGCGAAGGGGAATTGAGGCCGTGGCGGACGCGGACGCGGCACTCCTCCTGCTCGCGGACCAACCCGCCCTCACCCCCGGCCACCTCC
Organism: Armatimonadota bacterium; assembly: GCA_031460175.1. Lineage (NCBI taxonomy): Bacteria > Bacillati > Candidatus Sysuimicrobiota > Candidatus Sysuimicrobiia > Candidatus Sysuimicrobiales > Candidatus Sysuimicrobiaceae > Candidatus Sysuimicrobium > Candidatus Sysuimicrobium tengchongense. The sequence goes on from JAVKGW010000007.1 coordinate 68,321, forward strand.
GGCGCCTCGTGGAGGCCTGGGAGCGCACCGGGGCGAGGATCGTGGCCTGCGCGTACCGGGGCACCGTAGGACCTCCCGCCCTCTTCCACCGAAGCCTCTTCGGGGAACTGCGGGCCCTGCGGGGGGACGTGGGGGCAAAGCCCGTGCTGGAGGCGCACCGGGAGGAGGCGGTCTTCCTGCCCCTCGAGGAGGCGGCCCTGGACGTGGACACCCCGGAGGACTGGGCGCGAATCCACCAGAAGCCGTGAGCCGGAGGCCCCACCCCCCTCGGGGAACACGGGTTCGGCAGGAGGAGATGCCTTCCCCGGCGTAGGCTTTGTCTGACGATCTGACGGATTGGAGGTGAGCACGGTGCGGAGGCGGTGGGGCGGGGGAATCCTCGTCGTGCTGCTCGTGGCCCTGGGACTTTCGGAGGCTTCCGCAGGGCCCGTGGAGCGCCTGACCATCCTGGGAGGGCCTGCCGCAGGGGTGTTCAACATCTTCGCCACGGGCCTAGCGACCTTTCTGTCCCGGAACGTCTCCGGTGTGGAAGTGACGGTGGCCGCTACCGGAGGATCCGTGGAGAACGTGCGGCGGGTGAATGCAAAGGAAGCGGAGTTCGCGGTGGCCTTCAGCAGCGATGTGCACGAGGGCTACTACGGGCTTGAGGCCTTCCAGGGGAATCCCCAGCGCAACATTCGGGCCGTGGGTCTCCTGTTCATCGGCGTGGGACACTTCGTCACCTACCGGGACAGCGGCATCCGGACCGTGGCGGACCTCGTGGGGAAGCGCGTGGCAGTGGGCTCTCCGGGATCCGGCACCTTCGCGAACGCTCAGCGCATCCTCACCGAGCTGGGCCTGTGGGACCGGATCCAGCGGGTGCCACTTCTGGGATCCGCGGCAGCCGCGGCCCTGCGGGACGGGCGGGTGGACGCCTTCTTCTTCACCGGTCCGTATCCGGATCGCTCGACCATCGAGGCCGCCATCGCCAAGGAGGTGCACCTCCTGGATCTGTACGGGCCGCTTGCCCGCACGGAATTCTTCCGGAAGTACCCGTACTTCATCCGGTATGTGGTCCCGAGCCGGGGATACCCCGGGCTTACGGAATCCGTAAGCACCATCGCGGTACCGGGCCTGTGGTTCACGCACAAGGATGTTTCGTCAGCCCTGGTACGTCGCCTCGTGGCCGCCGCTTACAGTCGCGAGGGACACGCGCACATGCTGCAGGTGCACGGGGCCTCCGCGGACATGACCGTTCGCCGGGCTCTGCTCGGTGTGACCATCCCCTTGCATCCAGGCGCGGAAGCCCACTGGCGGTCCGTAGGTCTGGAGATCCCGGAGGGCATCCGGGCCCGGTAGGGACAAAGCGAAGATGCGGAAGCTCGTGAGGCCGTGGGACCGCCTGATCCAGGGGGGTCTCGCGGCCACGGTGGGATTTTACCTGTGGACCGCCGCGGTGGGCGGGACAAGCCTCCAGTACCACCGCGGGATCGCGGTGCTCTACAGCCTCGCCGCCGCCTTCCTCCTCTACCGGGCCACCTCACGTGCCCCGGAGGACCGTCCCTCCTGGGCCGACGTGGCCCTCGCCGTAGCCTCCGGTGGGGTGGCCGGGTACTGGATCGTGCAGTACGAGGCCCTGGCCTACCGCGCGGGGGCCTTCACGAACCTGGACGTCGCCATGGGCACCCTGGCGCTCTTCCTGAGCGTGGAGGTCACCCGCCGGGTCCTGGGGCCCTCCATGACCGTGGTGGTGCTGCTCCTCATCGCCTACGCCCTTTGGGGGAACCACCTGCCTTCCGTGGTAGGCCACCGCGGGTTTTCCTTCCGTCGGGTCGTGGAGTATTTCTACCTGACCCCGGAAGGACTGTTCGGCGTGATGCCGGATATCCTCGCCAGCTACATCCTGCCCTTCGTGGCCTTCGGCGCGTTCCTCATGCGGGCGGGGGTGGCCAAGTTCTTCATGGACCTCTCCGTCGCGCTCGTCGGACGGATGCGAGGAGGGCCCGCGCAGGTAGCGGTGGTGAGCAGTGCTCTGTTTGGATCCATCAACGGAAGCCCCGTGGCCAACACCGCGACCACAGGCGCTTTCACCATTCCCCTGATGAAGCGATGCGGGTTTCCTCCTCACATCGCAGCCGCGGTGGAGGCCGCGGCCTCCACCGGGGGCATGATCTTGCCGCCCGTGATGGGCGCGGGCGCCTTCCTCATGGCAGAGCTCACTCGGATCCCCTACGCACGCATCGCGGCCCTCTCCGTCCTCCCTGGATTGCTGTACTTCCTGGGCGTGGGGGTGATGGTGTACTGCGAGGCCCGCAAGCTGGGGCTGGAGGGGCTGCCGCCCGAGCAGATCCCGCGTCCGGGGGAGGTGCTGCGGGGAGGCTGGTACCTCCTGCTGCCCCTGGCGGTGCTGGTGGCGGTCCTGATGCGCACCACTTCCGCTCCCTTGGCGGTCATCACCAGCATCGCCAGCACCGTGCTGGTGAGCTGGGTCCGACGGGAGACCCGCATGGGTCCTCGGGAGATCTGGGAAGCCCTGGTGGATGCGGGCCGCAACAGCACCTACGTGGCCGCGGCCACCGGCGCCATCGGCATCGTGGTGGCGGTGGTGACCCTCACGGGGATCGGCGTGCGCTTTAGCCAACTGGTCCTGGACGTCTCCGGCGGGAATCTTCCCCTTGCGCTGCTTCTGGTGGCCGCGGCCAGCTTCGTGCTGGGCATGGGCATGCCCATCACCGCCGCATACCTGGTGCTCGCCGTGGTGGCGGCTCCGGCTCTGGTGAAACTCGGGGTGCCGCTCCTCGCGGCCCACATGATCATCTTCTGGCTAAGTTTGGATTCCAACATCACACCCCCCGTGGCCTTGGGGGCGGTCACCGCCGCGGCCATCGCTCAAGCGGATCCGTGGCGCACGGGCTGGAACAGCTTCCGGTTCGCGAAGATGATCTACGTCATGCCCGTGCTGTTCGCCTACACCCACATCCTCATGACCGGAACCTGGCAGGAGAACCTCTGGGCCGCCATCTCCTCCGTGGTGGGAACCGTGGCCTTCTCCATCATGAGCACCGCATACTTCCTGGTGCGCACCAGCGTCTGGGAGTGGCTGGTGCTGGCCGCGGCCACGGTCCTGTGCTTCATCCCGACCCTGGCGACGGATCTCGCGGGGATCGGGCTGTTCGTCCTGGTGTATCTGTGGCAGCGTCACCGGCTCCTCCGGGAGAGGACAGAAGCGGAAGTTCCCTCCCAGGCGGCGGTGGTGAAGTAGCCGCGAACCTATGTTCGGAAGGAAAAGAGCCCAGGCGGATCGAAGGCTGTCTGACAGTCTGACTGTATGGTCAGGAGGTGAGTGGGATGAGGCGGCTGCGGGGTGGCGGTGGGATCCTCAGGGTCCGAGAGCGCGTGGGGTGGGGGATTGGGGTTTTCGTGCTCCTCTTCGTGGTCGGCTCGGCTCGGGTGGGTTCCGGCGCTCCGTCCGCGCGCCCCATCCTGGTGGGCGGGACCCTGGGGCTCACCGGCCCTTTCTCCGGTCCCTCCGCGGTGTACAAGGCGGTGTATGAGTACTGGGTGAGCCGGGTGAACCGGGAAGGCGGGCTTCTCGGCCGCCCCGTGCGGCTCGTGCTGTACGACGACGAAGGCAAGCCCGCGGTGGCCCAGGCCCTCTACCAGCGGCTGCTGAAGGAGGACAACGTGGACCTCGTCCTCGCGCCGTACACCACCCTCGTGGGGGGATCCATCATCCCCATCGTGGAATCCGCGGGGAAGGTCCTGTGGAACGGGGGATTCGTGGGCATCGAGCTCTTCAAGAAGTCCCGGTGGATGGTGGGCGCGTACGCGTACCAGGAGCCGGACTACCCGCGGGGGATCTTCGAGCTGGTGGACAGCCTCCCGCCCCAGCAGAGGCCCCGGCGGATCGGGGTGGTCACGGAGCAGAACCCCTTTACCCTGGTGGTGAAGAACGGGTATCAGGGGTACGGCGGGGTACTGGGGTTTGCCCGGCAGCGCAACATCCCCGTGGTGCTGAACGAGGAGTTCGCCCCCACGGTGACGGACGTGCGCGGGCTCATCCAGCGGGCCAAGGCGGCGAACGTGGACCTCTTCTTCGCCCTGGCCCTCCCCAACCCGGCGGCCCTGCTCGCCCGTACCGCCCACGAACTGGGATTCAAGCCCGCCATCTACTGCCAGTGCGGATCCCCGGTGACGATGCTCCCGTACTGGCGGGATCTCGGGCCGGCCGCGGAGGGGATCATGGGCACCACCATCGCCTGGCACACGGACCGCTACAAGGAGGTCAACACCCTCCACGCGTTGCTCCAGCGGATGGGGTATCCGGAGCTTCCCTCCTACGCCACCGTGGCCCTCACCATCCTCCAGGTCATGGAGCAGGCCGTAAAGGCTACGGGGACCCTGGATCAGGCGAAGTTGCGGGCGTACGTGGTGGGCCGGAAGTTCGCCACGGCCAACGGCCTCATCCAGTACGACAAGGATGGGATCCCGAGTTACAATCAGGTGATCCTGCAGTTCCTCCGGGGCCGGAACGAGGTGGTCTGGCCGCCGAACCGGGCCACCGCGAAGCCCATAATCCCCATGCCGTGAGCCGTCCGGTACTGAGTGTGCGGAACCTCGTGAAGCGCTTTGGCGGCATCGTGGCCGTGGACGGGGTGTCCTTCGAGCTGGAGGCGGGGATCATACTGGGGATCATCGGCCCCAACGGCTCGGGGAAGACGACCCTGCTGAACCTGCTGAACGGCGTTTACCCGCCGGAGGCGGGGGAGGTCTGGCTCGCGGGACACCGGGTGGAGGGAGGTCCGCCGCAGCGGCTCGCGGACCTGGGGGTCATGCGGACCTTCCAGAACACGAGGGTCTTCCGGAGCCTGACCGTCCTGCAGAACATGTTGGTGCCCCTCCTCCACCGTCCCACGCGGATGCAGGAGGCCCGGACCCGGGCCATGGAACTCCTCAGCTCCGTGGGGCTGTCCGCATACGCGCACGTCCCCGCAAGTCAGCTCTCCGGAGGGCAGCAGCGGCTGTTGGAGTTCGTGCGCGCCCTCATGACCGGGCCCCGGGTGGTGCTCATGGACGAGCCCTTCGCGGGCGTGCATCCGGACGCCATCGAGATCATGAAGGAGCGGGTGGAGTCCCTCCGGAGGGAGGGAGTGGCCTTCGTGGTGGTGAGCCACGAGATCCCGGTGCTCTTGTCCTTGAGCCAGCGCGTCCTCTGCCTCAACCAGGGACGGGTGATCGCGGACGGCCCCCCGGAGGAGGTGGCCCGCAACGAGGCCGTGGTGGAGGCCTACCTGGGAGGTGGGCGTGTCGGGAAGGTCTCCTGAGGTCCGCGTGGTGGACGTGGAGGCGGGGTACTACCCGGAGCAGACCGTCCTCCAGGGGGTGCGTCTAGTGGCCCGTCCGGGCCAGCTCACGGCCCTTCTGGGCCCCAACGGCTCCGGGAAGTCCACGGTGCTGCGGGTGGTGTACGGCCTTCTCCGACCCCGGCGGGGGACCGTGTGGGTGGACGGGAGGGAGGTAAGCTGGGTGCCCGCACACCGGCGGGTGGACCTTGGCATGGGGTATCTCCCCCAGGGCCGGAGCGTGTTCCCCGGCCTCACGGTGCAGGAGAACCTGGAGGTGGGGACCTGGGCCCTCCCGCGCCCCGCCCGGCGGGCCGCCCTGGACCGGGTGTACGAGCGGTACCCCGCCCTGAAAGCCTGGTGGGACCGGCCGGCCGGAATCCTCAGCGGCGGACAGCAGCGCCTGGTGGAGATCGCCCGGATGATGGTCGCGGATCCCTGGCTGATCCTCCTGGACGAGCCCACGGCGGGTCTGGCGCCGGTGGCCGCGCAGGAGATCTACGAGGAGGTGGCCCGATTGCGCCGCGAGGGGCGGACGGTGCTGCTCGTGGATCAGAACGTCCGGGCCGCGGTCTCCCTCGCGGACCACGTCTACACCCTGGCCTTTGGCCGCAATCAACTGGAGGGGACGAGGGAGGAGTTCCAGCAGCGGATGCACGCGGTGGTCCGGGACTGGCTGCGGGTGTGAGGAGGAGATGACGCCGGCCCTGTTGGTGGAGGCGGTGGTCAACGGTGTGCTCCTGGGCCTGGTGTACGCCCTGGTCTCCGTGGGGCTCAGCCTCACCCTGGGCGTGCTGGGGATCGTGAACATGGCCCACAGCGCCTTCGTCATGCTGGGGTCTTTCTTCGCCCTCGAGATGCTGCGGTGGTGGGGGATTTCGCCGGTACTCGCCGCTGTGGCCGCGGCCCCCGTGTTCTTCGGGGCCGGGGCGGCGGTGCACCGGTTGCTGCTCCGGCGTACCGCGTCTACCTCGGAGGCCATGGGCCTGCTGGTCCTGTTCGGTCTCCTGCTTGTGCTGGAGAACGGCTCCATCCTGGTGTGGACCACGGACACCCGGGTCCTCCCGTGGCAGACGGCGCAGGCGGTGCTTTCCGTGGGAGGGTTCCGGGTGGCGTTGGGGCGCGTGCTGGCCGCAGGCCTCGCCCTGGGAATGATCGTGGGCCTGGATCTCCTTCTTCGCCGCACCCTGCTGGGGAAGGTGGTGCGTGCGGTCGGGCAGAACCCGGACGCCGCCACCGTGCTCGGTGTGGACGTGGCGCGGGTCTCCATGGTGGTGGTGGGAGCGGGGACGGCCACGGCCGCCATGGGAGGGGTGGCCCTGGCCCTGATGTTCCCGTTCGCGCCTCAAGAACATCTGCGCTGGCTGGCTTGGGCCTTCCTCGTGGTGGTGGTGGGCGGGTTGGGAGACGTGCGGAGCACCCTCCTCGCGGGACTTCTCGTGGGGCAGTTGGAGGCCCTGGCCGGGGTGCTGCTCCCCTTCCAGTACGTGTACGCGGTGCTTTACGCGTTCCTGGCCCTTACCCTGATCTTCCGCGGGCGAGGGTTACAGGGTGTCCAGGAGCGGATCCTCTAGCGCCATGCGGTCCTCTGTCTGGACGGAGACCTGGACGGCGGAGCCCGCCCGACTCGGCCGTGGGTCCGTCGTGGGCGCGGCCGCGCTCTTGGGGTTGGCCGTGGGGATCGGACTGTGGTGGGAGGGCCTGGGACTCCTCAGCACCCTGACCAACGTCTTCCTGTTCCTCGCCCTCACCCAGGCCTGGAACCTCCTGGGCGGCTATGCCGGTTACCTGAACCTGGCCATGGCGGTCTTCTTCGGGGTCGGGGCCTACACCACGGGCATCCTGGCCCACGGCTGGGGCGCCTCCCCCCTCCTCACGGCCCCCTTGGGCGGACTCGTGGCGGTGCTCTGGGCGGCCGCCGTGGGGATCCCGAGCCTCCGGGTACGGGGCCCGTACTTCGCGGTGCTCACCATGATCCTCGGATTCCTCGTGCAGGTGCTGGCGTACAACGTGCCCTGGACCCGGGGCGCCATGGGGATCTACGTCTCCCCGCTGTCGTGGGACCGGCGGGCGGTGGAGCAGTTCTTCTATTTCACCTATCTGGCCCTCGCCCTGGCGGTGACCGGGATGGCGGCGCGGATCCAGTCCTCCCGGTTCGGGGCCGCCCTCGTGGCCGTGCGGGAGGATGAGGTGGCCGCCACGGTTCTGGGGGTGCGCACCACGTGGGTGAAGGTGGCGGCCCTGCTGCTGGGGGCCTTCTGGGCGGGTCTCGCGGGAGGCCTGTACACCCAGCGGATCGGGTACATCGAGCCCACGGGGGTCTTCAGCCTGGACATCTCCGTGGACGTGGTCCTCATGGCCATGGTTGGAGGGGCGGGAACCTGGCAGGGCCCGCTCCTGGGTGTCCCTCTCGTCATGCTGGTGGCAGAGCTGCTGCGGGTGGGCGTGGTGCACCTGGGAGTGTTCGGGGCACGGATTCCCGCGGAGTTCAACCGGGTGGTGTTCGGTGGAGCCCTCATCCTCATCGCCCTGTACGCGCCGGATGGCCTCATGGGACTCTTGCGGCCCTTCCGCGGACGTCGGTTGCGGGTGTGATGCGGGCGGCGGTGTACTACGGGAACCAGGACGTGCGGGTCACCTCGGTCCCGGAACCCGAAGACCCCGGGCCCGGAGAGGTGCTCCTCCGGGTCCGTCGGGCTTCCCTGTGCGGGACCGACGTCTCGGAGTACCTGCACGGCCCGCTCATGATCCCCGTGCACGAGCCGGATCCCGTCACGGGTCATCAGGGCCCCACCGTATTGGGGCACGAGTTCATGGGCGAGGTGGTGGCCTGCGGGCCGGACGCGGGGACGTTTCGGGTGGGCCAGCGGGTGGCGTGCGGGGCCGGGGTGTGGTGCGGCCTCTGCTCGTGGTGCCGACTGGGCCGGACGAATCTGTGCGCGCGGTACTACACCCTGGGGCTTCAGACGCACGGGGGGCTCGCGGAGTTCGTGCGCGTGCCCGCCCGGACGTGTCGGGAGGTCCCTCCCGCGTGCTCCGACGAGGCGGCTGCCATCGCCCAGCCCACCGCGGTGGCGGTGCACGCCCTCCGCCGGAGCGGGTGGGCCCCCGGGATGCGCCTTGTGGTGATCGGAACGGGCGGCATCGGGTCCCTCCTGATCGGAGTCGCCCGGGCATGGGGCGGGGAAGGCATCGTGGCGGTAGATGTGGACTCCTCCCGGCTCGAGCTGGCCGAGCGGGTGGGTGCTTCACACCGGCTGCAGATCGGGCGGGATGAGGTCCGCAGGGGGGTGCAGGAGGTGACCGGGGGGGAAGGTGCGGATGTGGTGGTGGAGAGTTCAGGAGCGGAAGGCGTGCTGGAGCAAGCGGCAGAACTGGTCCGACGCGGCGGGACCGTCCTGCAGGTGGGATTGCCCCACCGGGCCCCACAGGTGCCGATCCGGGAGATGGTCCTACGGGAGATTAACCTGATCACCACGGTGGCCCACGTGTGCGATCGGGACCTGCCGGAGGCCCTGCAGGTGCTCGCCTCGACGGACCTCGCGGCACGGGTTGTGGACCGCGTGATCCCGCTTGGTGAGGTGGTGCCCGCGGGCCTCCTCGCGCTCGCGCGCCGGGAGGCGGCGGGGAAGGTGTTGGTGGATCCGAGCGGATGAGGACGGGTGAAGGGACCATGGACGAGCCCCTGGAGCGCCCCAAGGTCTACCAACTGCTGGCGGACCGGCTCCTCCACCAGATCCGGACCCGGCGGCTCAAGCCGGGAGACCTGATCCCGACGGAGCAGGAACTCAAGCGGCGGTTCGGAGTCGGCCGCTCCTCCGTGCGGGAGGCCCTGCGCCTGCTGGAGTCCAAGGGGGTGATCTGTCCTGCGGGACACGGCACCTTCGTGGTCGCGGAGTACGAGAACGCCCTCGCGGACTCGTTGAAGTTCCTCCTCACCTTGGAGGCCTTCGATCTCCTGGAACTCTACGAGCTGCGCAGGATCCTGGAGGCAGAGTTCGCGGCCCTGGCCGCTCAGCGCCGGAGCCCCGAGCACCTCGAGATCATGGCGGAGGCCATCGAGCAGATGCGGGCGGGCCTCGGAGCGGGCGAACCGGAGCGGTACATCGCCGCGGACCTCCGCTTCCACCTCACCGTGGCCCAGGCCACCTGCAACCGGGTGGCGGTGCACGTGATGCGGGCCATCCGGGATCCCCTGCACCGGGCCCTTCAGTCCGTCTATCACATTCCGGGAAGTCCGGAAGCCTCCATCGCCCAGCATCGGGAGATCCTGGCGGCCATCCGGACGCAGGACCCGGAAGCGGCCCGGAAGCGGATGCAGGAGCACCTGGGTCGGGTGTACACGGACATCCGGCGGGTCCTCCAGGGGAAGGGCGGGGATGGTCCAGGGGAGACCGGGGGTTGAGATGAGACCCGTCTCCCGGGGATCGGGGGGTTTCCCCGCAGGGATCTTGCGGGGCCGTGTCAAATGTCAACGCACGGGATACCACTCCGGATAAGGGGGGAAAGGGGATGGCGAAGCGAACGCTGATCAAGAACGGGTGCGTGCTGACCCTGGACCGGACGCTGGGGAACTTCCGGCAGGCGGACGTGCTCGTGGAGGACTCCCGGATCGCGGCCGTGGGTCCGAACCTCACCGCAGGGGACGCGGAGGTCATCGATGCCTCCGGGATGATCGTGATGCCGGGCTTCGTGGACACGCATCGCCACTGCTGGGAGGGGATCCTGCGGAACATCGGGACGGACGTGCCGCTGGAGGGGGAGAGGAGCTACCTCGCCTTCGTGCTGAACCAGCTCGCGCCCGCCTACCGGCCCGAGGATGTGTACATCGCGAACCTGGTGAGCGCGCTCGGGTGCATCGACGCGGGGATCACCACGGTCCTGGACTGGTCCCACATCCAGACGACCCCGGAGCACACGGATGCGGCCGTCCGGGCCCTGCAGGAAGCCGGGATCCGCGCGGTGTTCGCGTACGGCCGGCCGTGGTTCGAGCCGCCCAAGCCCGAGCACCCGGCCTGGATCCGACGGGCCGCGCAGCAGTACTTCTCCTCCAAGGACCAGCTCCTGACCTTCGGCCTGGCCATCTTCGGGCCGGAGTTCGATTCCCTGGAGGGATGCCGGGCGGACTGGACGCTCGCCCGGGAGCTGGACGCGCGCATCACGACCCACGTGGGCGTGGGCACCTTCGGACGGCACGGCAAGGTCGGGGAGGTGGGCCGGACGGGTCTGTATGGGCCGGATACCACCTTTATCCACTGCTGCACCCTGAGCGACGAGGAGATCAAGCTGATCGTGGACTCGGGGGCCACCGTCTCCTTGGCCTGCCCCGTGGAGATGATGATGGGACACGGGATGCCCCCGATCCAGCGTTTCCTGGATCTGGGCCTGCGTCCCAGCCTGAGCGTGGACGTGGAGACCAACGTCCCCAACGACATGTTCACGCAGATGCGATCTGCCATTTCCCTGCAGCACATGCTGGTGTTCGAGCAGCGACTGGCGGGGAAGGAGGACGCACCGCCGCTTGCGACCACCCGGGACGTGTTGGAGTGGGCCACCATCGAGGGTGCGCGCGCCAACGGGTTGGACCACAAGATCGGGACCCTCACGCCCGGGAAGGAGGCGGACATCATCCTGCTGCGTACGGATCGTCCCAACATCTTCCCCGTCAACGACCCCATCGGCGCGGTGGTGTGGGGGATGGACACCAGCAACGTGGACACGGTGATGGTGGCGGGTCGGATCCTCAAGCGGAACGGTCAGCTCGTGGGGGTGGACCTGAACCGGGTGCGGCGGCTCGCGGAGCAGTCCCGGGACTACGTGGTGTCCAAGTCCGGATTCCGGTTGCCTGAAATCTGAGGTGGCCTGGAACGGGTTCGGCGTCGGTGGCACAGGAGTCTATCGAGGAGGGATCGGGATGGCACAGGAAGGTGCGGTGGTGATCATCGGGGGGACCCGGGGCATCGGGCTCGAGATCGCGCGCCACTATGCGGGGCAGGGGCGTTCCGTGGTGATCTCCGGACGGGATCCGGACCGGGCCGCGACGGTGGCCCGGGAGATCGGGCCCACGGTTCAGGGCATCGGGCTTGACCTGACCCGCCCGGAGGAGGTGCCTTCCCGGCTGTCGGGCATCGGGACGGTGGATGGCCTGGTGCTGGCCGCCATCACCCGGGATCAGAACACGGTGCGGGAGTACAACATCCCGAGCGCCATGAACCTCGTGACCCTGAAGCTGGTGGGCTACACCGCGGTGGTCCACGCGCTGCACTCCCGCCTGACGCCCCACAGCGCCATCGTCATCTTCGGGGGCCTGGCGAAGGAGCGGCCCTACCCGGGATCCACCACGGTCACCACGGTGAACGCCGGAGTCTCGGGGCTGGTGCGGACCCTGGCCATCGAGTTGGCCCCCGTCCGCGTGAACGCCATCCACCCGGGGATCGTGGCGGACAGCCCGTACTGGGCGGGGAACACCGCCATGCTGGAGCGCGTGCAGGCCCGGACGCCTACGGGAAGGCTCGTGCGGATGGCGGATGTGGTGCACGCGGTGGCCTTTTTGCTGGAGAATCCCGCGGTGAACGGGGTCGAGCTCTACGTGGACGGTGGATGGGTGTTCGGATAGGCGGAGCAAGTCCGGTAGAGGGGGCTAAGGAGGGAGGAAGGGATGCATCGGGTCGCACGGGTAGACCGGGAAGTCATGCGGGTGCCGGAGCGGTTCGCCGCCCACAGCGAGGGCTTTCGGCGGCAGTCCCTGGTGGACGGCACGACGGGATCGGTGCACATGGGTTTCTCCGTCTGTATGCTGGAAGGAGGCGGGCACATCGCCCCCCACGTGCAGTCCTACGAGGAGGCGGTGTTCGTCCTCGAGGGCGAGGTGGAACTCACCGTGCAGGGGGAGACGGTCCTCCTGGGGGCCAACGAGGGAGGGTTGATCCCCGTGGGTGCGCCGCACAGCTGGCGTAACCCGGGGGATCGCCCCTGCACGTGGGTGGAGATGGTCTCACCCCGGCCGCGGGATGGCAAGAACGACCCCCCGGACGTGTTCTTCCTCCGGGAACCCATTGCGGCCGGGCCCGCGCGGCGGGTGGACGTCCGGGATCCCCGGCACTCCCGCTTCTTCCACTTCGAGAAGGCCCAGATGGACCTCGACAGCGCGCGGCGGGGCAGCGCCGTGGACGCCCCCACGGTCTCCCCGAGCATGGTGACGGCGCTGCTGGTCTACAGCGGCATCGGCATCAAGATGCTCGTGGACGCCCAGCAGGGTGCGAACCTGCTCACCATGTTCATGGTGGAGTACGAGCCCGGCGGTGTCGCCCACCCGCACGACCATCCCCTGGAGGAGGCGTACCTGATCCTGGAGGGGGAGGTGGATGCGGTGGCGGATGGCCAGACATATCGGCTCCGGGCCGGGGACTTCTTCTGGACCGGCGTGGGAACCGTCCATGCCTTCTACAACCGTTCCTCCGGAAAGGTCCGGTGGCTGGAGACGCAGGCCCCTCAGCCCCCGCGCCAGCACTCCTACCGGTTCAACCGGGACTGGGAATACCTGGCACGGCTGCTGGGGGCGGAACCCGCTCGGGGTTCCTCCGCGATGCGAACGCCGTAACCACACTCGAAGGGGGGTGCACGACCGATGAAGACAGGACGTGTGGTGCTTCTGGTGGCTCTTCTTGCCCTGCTCCTCGTCCAGGCCCGGCTCCCTGCGCAGCCGCGCCCCATCCGGGTGGGCGGAACCCTGCCCCTTACGGGGGTCTTCGCCGCGCAGGGGAAGGTCCACGAGGCAGCGGGGCGGGCCTTCGTCCAGATGATGAACGAGAAGGGGGGGCTCCTGGGACGGCCTCTCGAGTGGGTGCTCCTGGACGACGAGTCCCAGCCCGACAAGGCCGCGGCCCTGTACGAGCGGCTCATCACGGAGGACAAGGTGGACCTGATCATCGGACCTTACGGGACCGCGGCCATCACGGCCGCCATGCGGGTGGCGGAGAAGTACGGGTACGTGTTCCCCCACCACACCGCCAGCTTGACCTACGCGTACACATACCGGCGGCACTTCCCCACGTGGTACGTGGGGTTGAACACCCACATCACCACGCCCTCCAAGGTGTTCGACGCCTACCTCTCCCTGCCGCCGGGACAGCGGCCGCGGACGGTGGGGTTCGTGGTCAACAAGTTCCCCGGTACCCAGTTCCTCGCGTACGGCCGGGCCAACACAGGGGGTGCGGTGCGGATCGCGCAGCAGAAGGGCCTGCGGGTGGTACTGGATGTCCAGTTCGATCTCGGGACCACGGACTGGATCCCCGTGGCCCAGCAGGTGCGCCGGGCGAACCCTGATCTGCTCTACGTGGCGGGCCTGGCTCTGGATGGGGTCAATCTCCTCCAGGCCCTGGCGCAGCTCGGATGGCGGCCCCGGCACCACTTCTACCAGTGGCCCTCCCCCGGGGCCATGCTCACCGCCCTGCCCCTGACGGACCGGGCCACCAGCGTGACCATCTTCGTCCCCCATGAGCCGTACCTCTCGAACCCGGGCGCCCGGGACTTCGTGAACCGTTACCGGGCGTGGGCGAAGGCCACGGGCCTGGCTTACTCGGAGCCGGACGTGCAGTCCGCCGCTTCCTGGTCTGCCTGGCAGGTCCTGACCTTCGGCGTCCAGGAATGCCGTTGCCTGGATCACGCGCGGATCGCGGAAGTCCTGCTCTCCAAGCCGGTGCCTACGGTGCAGGGATATCTGAAGTTCGACCCGCAGCAGCAGAACTACGGGGACGACATCCAGGCGGTGATGCAGATCCAGGACGGCCGGTGGTGGGCGGTGTGGCCGAGGCAGCTGGCGGCGGAGGGCCGACGGCTGCGGTGAGACTCCCAGAGGCTGGACGCTCCCCATGGTAGAGCTCGGGCAGGCGGTGGCTTCCGGGGTCCTCATGGGGACGTTCTACGCGCTCCTCGCCCTCGGTCTGACCCTGGCCTGGGGCTTCTTCGAGACCATCGACTTCACCCACTTCGCGGTGGTCTTCGGGTTCGGGTATGTGGCGTACGAGCTCGCCACCCGCGGCGTGGATCTCCGGCTCGTGCTCCTCCTCGTGGCCCCTGCCGGGGCCCTGGTGGGGATGGGCTGGCGGTGGGTACTCCGTCGGCTGCGGCTGGATGAGGCCCGCTCCCTGGTGTTCACGTTCGGCGCGCTCGTGGTTTTTGAAGGACTCTCCAAGCTGGTGTGGACGGCGGATTACCGGCGGATCCCCACCGCCCAGAACCCCTACGCCATGGGAGCGGCGACCCTGGGTCCCCTGGCCCTCCCGTTCACGCAGGTGGTTTCGTTCTCCCTCTCACTGATCGTGGCGGGGGCGGTGGGCCTGTGGCTGCGGCGGAGCTATGCGGGGAAGGCCCTCCGGGCGGCGGTGTCCGACGAGGAGATGGTGCGTTCCTGCGGGGCCGACGTGGAACGGCTCCGGCTCCTGATCGCGGCCCTGGGAGGCGCGACCGGCGGGATCGGAGGGGTGCTTGTGGCCATGAACTACGCCCTCTTCCCCAACGCGGCGGAGCAGTGGGTCGGCCTTCTGTTCGCGGCCGTGATCCTGGGCGGCATCGGGAACCCCGCGGGTCTCGTGTTCGGAGGGATCGTGATCGGGGTGGCGGAGGCCCTGGCGCAGGGACTGGGGGCGACCGCGGTGGCGCGTCTGGTGGGTGCTGCGGCCCTGGTGATCGGGCTCCTCGTGCGTCCGGAAGGCCTCTTCCCCAGCGTGTTGGGACGCCGGGAGGGATGAGCGAGTTGCGGATCTGGGGAGCGATCGCGGGCGTTCTGGTCGGCTTGCTCCTGGTGCCGACCGTGGTGCGGGCGCTGGGCCTGCCTGCCTACTACCTGGTGTTCCTCTACTTCTACTTCTTCTGGGTGGCCCAGGCCACTAGCTGGAACCTGATCTCGGGCTATGCGGGATATTTCAGCTTCGGACAAGGCGCCTTCTATGGCGCGGGGGTGTACGGCGCCGCGGTGCTCATCGACCGGCACGGAGTGCCCTACGGGCTCGCGATCCTGGCGGGTGCCGCGGTCAGCGCCCTCATCGCCTCCGCCATCGGGGTGGTGACCTTCCGCCTGCGCCAGATCCGCGGGCCGGTTTTCGCCCTGGTCACCCTGGCCGTGGCGCTGGCCATGCACAGCCTCGCGAACAACGTCAGCTACCTGGATGGGGGGCGAGGGATCCCGCTGCCCAAGCTCAGTTACCCCTTCGGTCTCTCGGACGTGGAGTTCCTGTACTACGCGGGGCTCGGGGTGGGGCTGGTGGCCGTGGCGATGGGGTGGTGGACGTACCGAAACCGGCACGGGTGGGGCCTGCGGGCCATCCACGACGACGAGCGCGTGGCGGAGGGCCTGGGGGTGCCCACCTTCGCGTACAAGATGGGCGCGCTCGCGTTGAGCGGAGCCCTGGCGGGCCTGAGCGGTGGGTTGCACGCCCTGCAGATCCGGTATGTCACCGCGGATGCGGTGTTCTCCCTGCGCGTGCCGCTCCTGGTGATCATGATGTGCGTGCTGGGGGGGCGCCGTCACTGGCTGGGACCCTTGGTGGGGGCAGGGGTGATCCACGCCCTCAACGACCGGCTCAGCGGGCCCGGCCTGAGCAGCCTCAGCGAGGTCCTGATGGGCCTGCTCCTCATGGTGGTGGTAGCCGCCCTCCCGGAAGGCATTTCCAGCCACCTGCGCCAGCGGGGAATGGCCGCGGGACTCGTGGGACTGAGCGGTCTGGGGGTCGCGCTGGTGGCCCGCCTCGCTTTCCTGGATGCCCTCGCCATCGGGATTGCCGTGGCCGTGGTCTTCCTGGTGCTTCGGACGCACCGCTTTGCCCTCGGGCCCTGGCACAGGAGCAAGGCCCGGGAGGTGGAGGCCGCCCGTGGCTGATGTGCTGTTGGATCTCCGGGAGGTGTGGAAGAGCTTCGGAGGGGTCCGGGCGCTTCAGGGCGTGTCCCTGCAGGTCCGGGAGGGGGAGATCGTGGGCCTGATCGGCCCGAACGGCTCCGGCAAGTCCACCCTGATCAACGTCGCCACCGGGTACTACCCGGTGGACGGGGGGAAGATCTGGTTCGGTGGGGTCAACATCACACGGTTGCCGCCCCACCGCCGCGCCCGGCTGGGCCTGGCCAGGACGTACCAGCACCCGCGGCCCTTCTGGCAGCTCAACGCGCAGGACAACGTGGCCATGGGGGACCTGTTCGGGCGGAACGCCCGGGAGCGCACACCCGAATCGGCTCGGAAGGCGGCCCGGCAGTGGCTCAGGATGCTGGGCCTGGAGGCGGTGGCGGAGGAGGCGGTGAGCGCCCTCACCCTGCAGGAGCGGCGTCTGTTGGAACTGGCGAGGGTCCTCGCAAGCCGGCCCCGGGCCATCCTGGCAGACGAGGTGCTGGCGGGGCTCACGGTGGCGGAGGCGGAACGGGTGATGGAAGCGCTGCGGAGGATCCGCGACATGGGCGTGGCGCTCCTGGTGGTGGAGCACAACATCAAGGCCATCCGCGCGCTGGCGGACCGAATCGTGGTGCTGCACGAGGGTCGGGTCCTGGCCGAGGGGTTGCCCGAGCAGGTGCTTCAGGATGCCCGCGTGCGTCAGGCTTACCTGGGGGGGTCTCCCGCGCATGCTTGAGATCCAGAACCTGGAAGTCCGCTACGGAGAGGCGAGGGCCCTGGAGGGGATCACCCTCACGGTCCACGAGGGTGAGGTGGTGGCGGTCCTGGGCCCCAACGGCGCGGGCAAGAGCACGCTGGTGAAGAGCATTGCAGGCTGGGTGGGCATCCGGCAGGGGGAGGTGCGGTTCCAGGGAGAGTCCCTCGTGGGCTTACCTCCCGAACAGATCTGCGCGCGGGGGATCGGGCTGGTGCCGGAGGGCCGGCGGGTCTTCGCGGACCTGACGGTGAAGGAAAATCTGGAGCTGGGCGCGTTCCATCCCCGCGCCCGGCAGCGCGCTCCCGAGACCCTCGAACAGGTCCTCCACCTCTTCCCCAGGCTTCGGGAGCGTCTGGGACAGCGGGCCGGAAGCCTGAGCGGCGGGGAGCAGCAGATGCTGGCCATCGGGCGCGCGCTGATGGGGATGCCGAAGCTGTTGCTGATGGACGAGCCGTCCTTGGGCCTGGCTCCCGTTATGGTGGAGGCGGTCTTCCGATTCGTGCAGGAGGCCCGCACCCTGGGTCTGTCCATCCTCCTGGTGGAGCAGAACGCGGTGTGGGCCCTGGCGGTGGCCCATCGGGGGGTGGTGATGGATCGGGGTCGCATCGTGACGGAGGGCACCCAGGAGGCGCTGCGGCGGGATCCGCGGGTCCAGGACGCCTACCTCGGGGTGGGATAGCGGGAGCGAGGGGAAGACGGGCGGGAGGACGGCGGTGGAAAAGATCGGATTCGTCGGGCTCGGCGTGATGGGCGGCCGGATGGTGAAGCGGCTCCTGGAGGCAGGCCGCCCCGTGGTGGGCTACAACCGCACGCGGTCCAAAGCGCAGTGGCTGGTGGACCTGGGCATGGAGTGGGCGGACTCTCCCCGGGCGGTGGCGGAGGCCGCGGACGTGATCTTCACCATGGTCCGGGACACGGAGGCCCTCCGGGCGGTCACCCGCGGCCCGGACGGCATCCTGGCCGGGCTCGGCCCGGGAAAGGTGTACGTGGACATGAGCACCGTGAGCCCCGCGGAGAGCCGGGCCCTGGCCGCGGAGGTCGCCGCGCGGGGCGCCCGGATGCTGGATGCCCCGGTGTCCGGGAGCGTGACGACCCTCGAAGAGGGGCGGCTCTCCATCATGGTGGGAGGAGAGGTGGAAACCTTCCAGCGGGTGCTCCCCATCCTCCAGGACATCGGGCCCGTGGTCACCCATGTGGGCGGGAACGGGCAGGCGGTGCTCATGAAGATCGCCACGAACCTCAGCCTCGCGGTCCAGATGCTGGCCTTCAGCGAGGGGGTGCTGATGGCGGAGAAAGGGGGGATCCCCCGGGAGACCGCGGTGCAGGTGCTGCTCAACAGCGTGGCGGCCTCTCCCATGCTCAAGTACCGGGGTCCCTTCGTCCTCCGGATGCCGGAGGAGGCCTGGTTTGACGTGAACATGATGCAGAAGGATCTGCTGCTCGCCCTGGAGGCGGGCCGGGAGCTCAACGTTCCCCTCCCCACCACGGCGGTGACCAACGAGTACCTCACCGCCGCCCGGGGCATGGGGCTGGACCGGTACGACTTCGCGGTCCTGTTCGAGGTCCTGTCCCGCCTGAGCGGGCGGATGCCGGGACTGGAATAGGAGGTGAGGAGGAGATGCAGCGGCCTGTGACGTCCGTGGGCCCGGAGCTCCCTCCGGAAGTGCGGGATGTGCCGAGGGAGCAGTGGCTCCACATGTACGAGCTCATGGCGAAGATCCGGGCCTTTGAGGAGCAGGCGAACGAGCTGTACATCACCCGGAAGATGCCGGGACTCACCCACCTGTACAGCGGGGAGGAGGCGGTGGCGGTGGGCGTGTGCCAGGCCCTGCGGCGGGACGACTACATCACCAGCACCCACCGGGGACACGGCCACTGCCTCGCCAAGGGGGCCCGGGTGGACCGGATGTTCTGCGAGCTCCTGGGCAAGGCGGAGGGCTACTGCCGGGGCAAGGGGGGCTCCATGCACATCGCGGACCCGGACTCCGGGAATCTCGGCGCCAACGCCATCGTGGGCGGGAGCACGGGGATCGCCGCAGGGGCGGCGCTGTCCGCGAAGATGCGGGGGACGGATCAGGTGGCGGTGTGCTTCTTCGGGGAAGGGGCCCTGGGTCAGGGGATCCTGTACGAGGCCATGAACATGGCCTCCCTGTGGAAGCTCCCGGTGATCTACGTGTGCGAGAACAACCTGTACAACGAGTACACCCACTACCGGGAGACCACGGCGGGAGAGATCCTGGCACGGCCCCGGGCCTTCGGGATCCCCGCGGAGGAGGTGGACGGACAGGACGTGCGGCTGGTGCTGGCCGCGGCCCGTCGGGCCGTGGCCAGGGCCCGGCGCGGGGAAGGACCCTCGTTCTTGCTGTGCAACACCTACCGATTCTATGGCCACCACGTGGGCGACGTGGACCGCTCCTACTACCGGAGCAAGGAGGAGGAGGAGTGGTGGAAGCGGGAGCGGGATCCCCTGCGCATCCTGCGGGACTGGATGGTGCAGGCGGGGCTCGCGGAGGAGGCGGAGTTCGAGCGCATCCATCGGGCGGTCCAGGAGGAGATCCTGGCCGGGGTGGCCTACGCCCTGGAGGCTCCTTATCCGGATCCCCGGGAGGTGAGCCAGCATGTCTACGCCTAGTCTCTCCGTCGGATCCGGCGCACCCGCGGGCGTGCGGGAGATCACCATGGCCCAGGCCATCCGGGAGGCCCTGGCGGAGGAGATGCGCCGGGATCCCCGGGTGTTCCTCCTGGGCGAGGACGTGGCGGAAGCCGGCCACCCCTTCAAGGTGCTCACGGGGCTTGTGGACGAGTTCGGCCGGGAACGGGTGATCGACACCCCCATCTCGGAGGCGGGCTTCACCGGGATCGCGGTGGGCGCGGCCATGACGGGGATGCGGCCCGTGGTGGACATCATGTTCGGCGATTTCCTCACCCTGGCCATGGATCAGATCGTGAACCAGGCGGCCAAGATCCACTACATGTCCGGCGGCAAGCTCAAGGTGCCCCTGGTGGTCCGGACCACCTTGGGGGCGACCCGCCGGTCCGCGGCCCAGCACAGCCAGAGCCTGCACGCCTGGTTCAGCCACATCCCCGGACTCAAGGTGGCCCTGCCCGCTACCCCCTACGACGCGAAGGGGCTGTTGAAGACCGCCATCCGGGACGACAACCCCGTGCTCTTCTTCGAGGACAAGATGATGTACCAGGTGAAGGGACCGGTCCCGGAGGAGGAGTACACCATCCCCTTCGGGGTAGCGGACATCAAGCGGCCGGGGCGCCACGTGACCCTGGTGGCCACCAGCAGCATGGTCTACGTGGCCCTGGACGCGGCCCGGATCCTGGAGCAGGAGGGGATTGAGGCGGAGGTGGTGGACCCCCGCACCACCCTCCCCCTGGACGTGGAGACCCTGGTGGCCAGTGCCCGGAAAACCGGCCGTGTGATCGTGATCGACGAGGGATACCGAGGGTACGGGGTGACCGCGGAGATCGCCGCGGTGATCGCGGAGGAAGCTTTTTACGATCTCGAGGCGCCCGTGCGCCGCCTGGGGGCCATGGACGTGCCGGTCCCCTTCTCGCCGGTCCTGGAGGACCAGACCGTACCGACCCCCGAACAGGTGGCCGCGGTGGCACGGGAACTCTGTGGGCGAGCGTGAGGGAGGACGCTGGGAGGAGGTGAGGAGATGGGCATTAAGACGTATGGCCTCATGGGCGTGGATTGGGAAGTCCGCGTGGACTACGAGCGGCTGCGCCGGGAGCGCCTCCAGCGCGCCAAGGCCTTCCTGAAGCGGTCGGAGCTCGGGGCCCTGTTGTGCTTCGACATGAACAACATCCGCTACATCACCGCCACCCACATCGGCACCTGGGCCATGGACAAGCTCGTGCGGTTCTGCCTGCTGCCCCAGGACGACGAGCCCATCCTTTGGGACTTCGGGTCCGCGGCCCGGCACCACCAGCTGTACTGTCCGTGGCTGGGGGAGCGATCCCGGGCCGGAATCTCCACCCTCCGGGGGTCCTACCCGGAGCGGGCGAAGGACGTGGCCCGGAAGATCCGGGTGGAGCTCGAGGCGAGGGGGCTCCACAGGGAACCCCTGGGCGTGGACGTCGTGGAACCCACGGTGCTCTTCGCCCTCCAGGAGGAGGGGCTCCGGGTGGTGGACGGCCAGTGGGTGATGACGGAGGCCCGGAAGATCAAGACCCAGGACGAGATCACCCTGCTCACCACCGCCTGCATGATGGTGGATGCCGCCTACGAGGAGCTCTACAAGTTCCTGCGGCCGGGCGTGCGGGAGAACGAGTGCGTGGGGCTCGTGGCCAAAGTCCTCTATGACCTCGGCTCCGAGCATGTGGAAGGGGTGAACGCCATCAGTGGAGAGCGGTGCAGCCCGCATCCCCACGTGTACACGGATCGGGTCCTGCGGCCCGGAGACCCCGTGTACTTCGACATCCTGCACAGCTTCAACGGCTACCGCACCTGCTACTACCGCACCTTCGTGGTCGGAAGCGCCTCCCCGGCCATGGTCGACGCCTACAAGCGGTGCCGGGACTACCTGGACGCGGCCATCAGCCTCATCAAGCCGGGAGTGACCACCGCGGACGTGGTGAAGGTCTGGCCCCGGGCCGAGGAGTTCGGGTTTGCCAACGAGGAGGCCGCCTTCGCGCTGCAATACGGGCACGGGGTCGGTCTGTCCATCTGGGAGAAGCCCATCTTCAGCCGGCTCGTGTCCTTCGAGAAGCCGGAGGTCATCGAGGAGGGCATGGTCTTGGCCCTGGAGACCTTCTGGCCCGCTTCCGATGGATGGAGTGCGGCCCGCATCGAGGAGCAGCTGGTGGTCACCAAGGACGGGTGCGAGGTCATCACCCGGTTCCCCGCGGAGCAGCTCCTGGTGGCGGGAGCCCGGTACTGGACCGTGGACGGGCCGCTCCCGCTGCGGCGGGAGGTGCAGTCGCACCTGAACCGGGAAACGAGCCCTCGGGAGGCCGTGGTGGCCTCCGCGGCGGTGGAGGGCGTCCGGCCCTAGGTCGGAGGGAGACGTGCCGAAAGAGGTGATCATGCCCGCCCTGGGGTTGGCCCAGGAGACCGGTAAGGTCCTGAGGTGGCTGCGGGAGGAGGGGCAGGAGGTCCGTCAGGGCGACCCCCTCCTGGAGGTGGAGACCGATAAGGCCAACGTGGAGATCGAGGCCCCGGCGAGCGGCGTGCTGGCCCGGGTCTTGGCGCCCGAAGGCGCGGAGGTCCCCGTCGGGCAGGTGATCGGCTGGATCCTCCTGCCCGGGGAGCAGGCGTCCGACCTCCCGGTTCCGGAGGCCTCGGCTGCGGCGGCGGAGCGGGAGGCGGGAACGACTGCGGCCCCCGAGGCGGCGCCGGGGCCAGGGCCGGAGGCGGAGATTGCCCCCGCCCGGCCGCGGGCGTCTCCCAAGGCGCGCCGGATGGCGCGGGAGATGGGCGTGGACCTGAGGTCGGTTCAAGGGTCGGGTCCGGGCGGGGCGGTGCTCGCCGCGGATGTGGAGCGGGCCGCGGCCCGGGCAGAGCCCGCCGAGCTCCCGCACATCTGGAAGCTCATGGCGGACCGGACCGCCCGCGCATGGACGACGGTCCCGCATTTCTTCCTCCAGCGGGACGTCCGGGCGGACCGGCTCCTGGCCTGGCGGGACGCCTTGCGGACGAGGATCCAGGCGGAGATCACGTACACGGACCTTCTGGTGAAGCTGGTTGCGGCGGCCCTCCGGGCGCATCCCGAGGTGAACGCCCGCTGGGAGGAAGGGCGGATCCGGAGACTCCCGGAGGTGAACGTCGGGCTTGCGGTGGCCACGGAGCAGGGGCTCGTGGTGCCCGTGATCCACGGAGCGGATGGACTTCCCGTAGAGGAGATCGCACGTCGTCGGGCGGAGCTCGTGGAGCGGGCGAGGTCCGGAAAGCTGCGTCTGGAGGATGTGGAGGGAGGGACCTTCACCCTCACGAACCTGGGCATGTACGGGGTGGATCGGTTCTTCGCCATCATCAACGCGCCGCAGGCGGCCATTCTGAGCGTGGGACGGATCACGGAGTGGGCCGTGGCGGAGGAAGGGAGGGCCGTGGTGCGCCCCGGCCTCACCTTGGGGCTCTCCTGTGACCACCGGGTGATAGACGGCGCCCGGGCCGCCCGGTTCCTGGAGACGTTGGCGGGGTTCGTGGAGGAGCCGCTGGCGCTGCTGCGGTAGAGAGCGCATGGATCTCGGAATCCAGGGGAGGGTTGCCATCGTCACGGGAGGAAGCCGGGGGTTGGGGCGCAGCGCGGCCATGTCCCTCGCCCGGGAGGGAGTCCGGGTGGCCATCTGCGCGCGGAACCCCGAAGACCTCCACCGGACCGTGCAGGAGCTCCGCGGCCTGGGAGCGGAGGCCATGGGCGTGGTGGCGGACGTGACGCATCCGGAGGGACCGGAGAGGGTCTACCGGGAGACGGTGGAGCGGTACGGGCAGGTGGACATCCTCGTGAACAACGTCGGAGGGCGGCGGGGAGGGCAGTCCCTGGAGGACACCACGGAGCAGGACTTCCTGGACGCCCTCCTCCTCAACCTGTTCAGCGCCATCCGGCTCACCCGGCTTGCCCTTCCCGAGATGCGCAGGCGGCGCTGGGGCCGGGTCATCAACATCGCCTCCATCTGGGGGCGGGAGTACGGGGGGACCATCGCGTACATGACCGCGAAGGCCGCCCTCATCGCGTTCACGAAGGGCCTGGCCCGGCAAGTGGCGAAGGACAACGTGCTGGTGAACTCCGTGGCGCCGGGGTCCATCCTGTTCCCGGGCGGGGGCTGGGATCGGTTCATCCGTACGAACCCGCCGGAGGTGGTGGAGGAGTTCATCGCGCGTAACCTCCCCATGGGCCGGTTCGGTTGGCCGGAGCCCGTGGGGGATCTCGTGGCGTTCCTCGCTTCGGAGCGGGCGTCCCTCATTACCGGCGCCTGCATCAACATCGATGGGGGACAGAGCTACTCCCTGATCTAGCGCGGGGCCCGGATGGGGCGGGTGAGAGGGAGGTGATGAGATGGCCACGCGGACGGTGCCCCGGTGGGGGCTGTACGTGGACGGGAAGTGGCGGGAAGGAGAGCGGTACGTGCCGGTGCTCCACAAGTACCGGCAGGAGGTGATGGCGGAGGTCGCGGAGGCAGACGAGGCCCTGGTGGAGGAGGCGGTGCGGGCCGCACAGCGGGCGGTTGAGGAGCGGCCGCTGGCACCCTACCGGCGGTTCGAGATCCTGCGCCGGGCCGCAGATCTCCTGAGCGCACGGAAGGAAGAGTTCGCCCGCACCATCGCCCAGGAGGCCGGGAAACCCCTGAAGTACGCCCGGGTGGAGGTGGATCGGGCGATCCAGACCATTTCGCTCAGCGGGGAGGAGGCAAAGCGCATCCACGGGGAGCAGGTGCCCGTCGATGCGGCGCCAGGTTCCGAGGGCCGGATCGCGTTCACCCTCCGGGTCCCCGTCGGCGTGGTGTGCGCCATCACGCCCTTCAACTTCCCCTTGAACCTCGTGGCCCACAAGGTGGCCCCGGCCCTGGCGGCGGGGAATGCGGTGGTGCTCAAGCCCGCCACGTATACGCCCCTCACGAGCCTCCTGCTCGCGCAGCTCCTGGAAGAGGCCGGGCTCCCCCCCGGGTACCTCAACGTGGTGGTGGGAAGCGGGCGCACGGTGGGCGAGGCCCTGCTCCGGCATCCCGGGATCGCCCTCTATACCTTCACCGGGAGCCCGGAGGTGGGTGAGCGCATCAAGGCCGCCACGGGCCTCCGTCGCGTGATCCTGGAGCTCGGCAACAACTCCCCCAACATCGTGGCCGAAGACGCGGATCTGGATCAGGCGGCGCAGCTGTTGGCCCGGTTCGCGTATCTCTATGCCGGACAGTTCTGCATCTCCGTCCAGCGCATCTACGTGGAAGAGCCCGTCTACGAGGCCTTCCTGGAGAAGTTCGTGGCATCTGCCCGGGCCATGAAGCTGGGAGATCCCGAGGACCCCGAGACGGACATCGGCCCCATGATCTCCGAAGCGGACGCCCAGCGCGTGGAAGCCTGGGTGGAGGAGGCTCTCCAGGGCGGCGCGAAGCGGGTGCTGGGTGGCCCGCGCCAGGGCGTGCTGTATCCCGCCACGGTCCTGGTGGACGTGCGGCCGGAGATGAAGGTCGTCTGCCAGGAGGTCTTCGGTCCCGTGGCCTCCGTGGTGGCGTGCTCGAGCTTCGAGGAGGCCCTGGAGCAGGCCAACCGAACCGAGTACGGTCTGCAGGCGGGGGTGTTCACCCGCGATCTCCGCAAGGCCATGCGGGCGGCCCGGACCCTGCGCATGGGCGGGGTCATCATCAACGACACCTCCGGCTACCGGGTGGACCTCATGCCCTATGGGGGTGTGCGGCGAAGCGGCATCGGACGGGAAGGCCCCCGCTACGCCATCGAAGAGATGACGGACCTGCGCCTCATCGTGCTGAATCCTTAAGCCGTCGGTGTGGAGGCGCGGTAAGCGAAGCCTCGGGCGCCCCCATCCCAGAGCTCGCAGGCCTGCCACCTTCTGAGCCCGTGTGGAGGTGTTGGATGGAGACGCGGTGGATCGGGAAACCCCTGCGGCGTCGGGAGGATGGGCGGTTCCTCCGGGGGGAGGCCCGTTACCTCGACGACCTGGTCTTCCCGGGGACGCTCCACATGGTGGTGATCCGGAGCCCCTATGCCCACGGGGTGCTCCGGGCGATCCGGACGGAGCGGGCCCGGGCCTGCCCTGGGGTGGTGGAGGTGGTCACCGCGGAAGGCCTTCCCCCGGACCTGCAGGGGGTCCCCCCCGCGCCGGTGGAAGGAGCAGAGGTGGCATCCGTCCCGCATCCGCTGCTTGCCCGGGACCGGGTGCGGTACGTGGGAGAACCCGTGGCCGTGGTGGTGGCGGAAAGCCGGGCCGCGGCGTACGACGCCGCGGCGGAGGTGGAGCTGGACGTGGAGCCGCTGCCCGCGCTGGTGGAGGTCCAGGAGGCGTTACGGGGGGAGATACGGCTTCACGAATCCGTCCCGGACAACGTGCTCTTCCGGTGGCACCGGGCGGGAGGGGAGGTCGAGACGGCATTCCGGAAAGCCGCACGGGTGGTGCGGGGCCGCTTCCGGATCCCCCGCCTGGCCGCGGTCCCCCTCGAGCCCCGCGGGGCGCTTGCCTCCTATGACCCGGGCACGGAGACCCTCACCCTGTGGTGCTCCGCCCAGGGACCGCACCAGCCCCGGGCGCAGCTCAGCCGGATTTTGCGGCTCCCCGAGGACCGGATCCGGGTGGTGGTGCCGGACGTGGGAGGGGCTTTCGGGAGCAAGGGGAGCCTGCCACCGGAGGCGGCCCTCGCGGCATGGCTGGCCATGCGGTTGGGGCGCCCCGTGAAGTGGGTGGAAACCCGTCGGGAGAACCTCCAAGCTTCCTACCAGGGCCGGGGACTGGAAGCGGAAGTGGAGATGGCGGTGGATGAGACCGGGCGCTTCACTGGGGTGCGGGCCACCCTATGGGCCGACGTGGGTGCCTATCTCTACCCTTCGACCGTCATCCCGCCCGTTACCACCGCCCTGCTGCTCACGGGTGCCTACACCGTCCCCGCTGCGGAGGTCACGGTGCTGGGGGTGGCCACGAACAAGGTTCCGACCGGACCCTACCGGGGCGCGGGGCGTCCCGAGGCCGCCTACCTCGTGGAGCGCATGGTGGACCTCGTGGCCCAGGAGATGGGCGTGGATCCCGTGGAGCTGCGCTTCCGTAACCTCATCCCTCCAGACGCCTTTCCGTACCGCACCCCCCTCGGGTTCACCTATGACTCCGGGAACTACCCTCAGGCCCTGCAGCGCCTGCAGGCCCTCCTGGAGGCAGAGGGATGGCGGACCTTGCGGGAGCGGGCCCGGGTGGAAGGGAGGCTTGTGGGGATCGGGGTGGCGCTGTACGTGGAGCGGGTGGGAGCCCGGGAGTGGGAGAGCGCCTCGGTCTCCGTGCTCCCCTCCGGCCGGGTGGTGGTGCGCACGGGGTCCACCGCCCACGGTCAGGGACACGAGACCACCTTCGCGCAGATCGCGGCGGAACTCCTGCACCTGGACGTGGCGGACATCACCGTCCAGTACGGCGACTCCGCGATGGTCCCCCCGGGGGTGGGAACCTTCGGGAGCCGTTCCACCACCATCGGGGGGTCCGCCCTGGTGGTGGCGCTGGAGAAGATCCGGGAAAAGGCTGCGCACATCGCCGCCCACCTGCTGGAAGCGGCGGAGGCGGACCTCGAGTGGGCAGAGGGGAAGCTGCGGGTGCGTGGGTCTCCCGACCGGGCGATCTCCTGGCAGGAGATCGCAGCCGCCGCGTATCAACCCGGCCGTCTTCCGCGGGAGGTGGAGCCGGGGCTCAACGCGTACGGGTACTTCGCCCTGCCAGGGCTCGTGTTCCCCTACGGCGCGTATGGGGCCGTGGTGGAGGTGGATCGGGAGACGGGGGAAGTCCGGCTGTTGAAGCTGGTGGCGGTGGACGACGCGGGACGCATCGTAAACCCCCTCCTCGCGGAAGGACAGGTACGGGGCGGGATCGCGCAGGGGATCGGACAGGCGCTCCTGGAGGAGGTGGTGTACGGAGGAGACGGGCAGCTTTTGACCGCGAGCCTCGCGGAGTACGCCCTGCCGCGGGCGGAGCAGGTTCCGGAGGTGACGTCCGAGTTCATGGAGACGCCCAGCCCGCTGACCCCCCTCGGGGTCAAGGGACTCGGGGAGGCGGGGACCATCGGGATGCCTGCCGCGGTGGCGAACGCGGTGATGGACGCGCTGGGGCCGCTGGGGGTACGGCACCTGGACTTCCCCTTCCGGCCGGAGCGGGTGTGGCGGGCCATCCGGGAGCGTGCGACACGGACCTAGGCAGGGTGTGGAGCTGGATGTCGCTTGAGGAGCACGGCCGTGGGTGAAGGGTTGCAGATCGAGGGGCTTTCCCTGCGGTTCGGAGACCTCCTCGTGCTGGACCGCGTGGATCTAGAGGTGGGAGAAGGAGAGTTCGTTTGCCTGGTGGGGCCGAGTGGTTGTGGAAAGTCTACCCTTCTCAACGTGGTGGCGGGGTTTGGACTCCCCGGGAATCCGGAGATCGAAGGGACGGTGCGGTGGCAGGGCCGGGTGATCCGGAGCCACCGGGATTGGAAGGGGGAGTTGGGCTACGTGTTCCAGCGGGACAACCTCCTTCCCTGGTACACCTTGGAGCAGAACGTCCTGGTGAGCCTGCGCGTGCGGCAGGTGCCGCCGCACGAGGCGATCCGCCGGGCGCGCCAGGAGATTACCCGGGTCGGGCTGAGCGGCTTTGAACGACATTTTCCGCACCAGCTGTCCGGAGGGATGCGGCAGCGGGCGTCGTTGGCCCGCACCCTGGTGTACGGCCCGAAAGTGATGCTGATGGACGAGCCCTTTGGAGCCTTGGACGCCCACACCCGGATGCACCTCCAGCGGGAGCTCACAGGCCTTTGGACGGAGCATCGGGCCACCATACTCTTTGTCACCCACGACCTCTCCGAGGCCATCGTTCTCGGACAGCGGGTCGTGGTGCTTTCCAACCGGCCCGGCCGGGTCACGGCGGAGTACTCCGTGCCCTTCCCGTATCCACGGGATCCGGTGGACCTCCAGGGACGGAAGGAGTTCGCCATGCTGCAGGCGGAGGTGTGGTCACGCCTCGCAGAGGAATTCCGGCGCGCGGACCAGCACCTCCTTCGGGAGGGTGTTCTGTGAACCTGGCGCTCTCTCCATCCCGGCGGGCCCGGGTCGGGGTGTACCGGGGCGGGGCAAGGATCCTGGCCCTGCGGGCCGGGTTCGTGGCAACAATGCTCTTGGCCTGGGCCTCGGTGAGCGGGGATCTGGTGCCGGGTTGGCGGGCCATGCCCCGTGCCCTCCTGCCGTCCCCCGGGGAGGTTTTGAAGGCCCTGTGGGCGTACGCGCAGAGCGGGGATCTAGCGGCCGACGCCTTCTACACCCTTTCGGAGGCGACGGGGGGCCTGGCCTTGGCCATCGTCATCGGGATCGCGGTGGGGGTGCTGTTCGCCTACGTGCGGCTGCTGGGCCAGGCGGCAGAGCCCCTGATGGTGGCCCTGAACGCCATGCCCCGGTACGCGCTCGCGCCCCTGTTCGTGATTTGGTTCGGGCTTGGGATGGCGTCCAAGGTTGCCCTGGTGTTCTTCGCGGTGTTCTTCGTGGTGTTCTTCAACGTGTACCAGGGGGTACAGACGATCGACCGCAACTGGGTGCGGGGAATTGAGGTGATGGGCGGGGGACCACGGGAGATCGCCCGCTACGTGATCCTGCCGTACGTGGTGAGCTGGGTGGTGGCGGCCCTGCGGACCTCCATCGGGGTGTCTCTGGGGGTGGCGGTGGTGGGCGAGTTCGTGGGGTCCGTGCAGGGCCTCGGCTACCGGATGGTGATCTCCGTGGGCGTGCTGGACACGCCCCGTACCTTCGCCATCGTGTTGATCCTGGCCGCGGTCGGGTATAGCATCGTGAGCCTGGCGACTGCCGTAGAGCGAAGGCTCCTGCGGTGGCAGCGGGAGGCTTGACCGGGAGGAGAGGTCATGCGGAGATCGGAATTGCTGGTTCTGATTGGGTTGCTGGTGGGTCTGGTAAGCGTGTCCCCCGGGATTGCACAACAGGGGCCCGTGCAGCTGGACCTCCCCGTGGTCGCTGCCGTGGAGCCTGCGTTGCCCGTTTTGGTGGCGGAAGCGGCAGGGTACTTCCGTGGGGAGGGGGTGGAGGTCGGACGGATTCTTCTGTCCGGCGGTGTGGCGATCCGCAACCTCCTCATCGGTGGCCGTACGTCTTTCGGGGTCATCGGAACGGAGCACATTCCCCTCGCGCGACTCGCGGGCGCTCCCCTGAAGGGGATCGCTCCCGTCTACGACCGGCTGCACGTCACCCTCATCGTCCGCTCGGCCCTGCGGAGGCAGGTGAGGCGCGTGGAGGACCTAAAGGGCCGGACCGTGGGCGTTACGGCACCGGGCTCCTTTACGTGGTCCATCGCGGTGACATTCTTGAAGAAGGCGGGACTGGAGCCGGAGCGGGATGTCCGGCTGTTGCCGGTTGGGACCGACGCAAGCGTGATGTATACCGCCCTACAGACGGGACGAGTGGACGCCTTGGCCTTCAGCGAGCCCGTGCTGAGCCGAGTGGAGGTAGACGGGGTGGGCTTCATGCTGGTGAACATCTTCGATCCTTACGTGCTCAGGCGGTGGATGGGTACCGATCTGCTTCTGGTGGGCGTCCTGGCGACCACGGAGAGCGTGATCCGCAGCCAGCCGGAGGTGGTGGCGGCCATGGTGCGGGCCGTTCAGAAGGGGCTGGCGTACATCCGGAGTCACTCCTCCCAGGAGATCGTGCAGCTGGTGGTCAGGGACCCCAAGACGGCTCAACTCTTCCAGGGCGTGGCTCCGGAGCTGGCGGTGAAGATGATCAACCGGATCCGACACGGGTATGGGACAGGGTGCTTGAGCCGGACAGGATACGAAGCCGAGTTGCGCCGCATGATGGACACGGGGGTCATCAAGCAACCCGTGCCCTTCGAGGAGGCCCTGGAGCCCCGGTGGGCGGGGGTGTGCGCCCGGTGATGGAACCCTCTCTCACGCTGACCCTGGCCGCGGGCCCCTACGACCGTCTGGAGCCCCTCCGAGACGGTACCGTGAGGCCGGAGGGAATGCGGCTTGTGTACGTCCCTGTGGAGGAACCTCCAGAGGCGTTCCTACGGGGGCTCGCGGGGGAGTTCGACGCCTTCGAGCTCAGCTGCTCCCTGTACCTCTCCCGGCGGGCGGAAGGGGATTTTCCCTTCGTGGCCCTGCCGGTCTTCCCTTCCCGCATGTTCCGGCACGGGTACGTCTTCGTCCGGGAAGGGAGGGGGATCGAGCACCCGAAGGATCTGGAAGGGAGAAGGGTGGGCGTTCCGGAGTTCACGCAGACGGCCCTGGTCTGGATCCGGGGAATCCTGCAGGAGGAGTACGGGGTGGATCTTCGGTCCATTACGTGGGTGGTAGGGGAGGCGAACCGACCTGGGCACCGGCCGGCGGTCATTTCCGGCCGGCCCCGGGGGGAGGGGTGGAAGTTGGAGCCCGCTCCGGAGGGCTACAGCCTGGACCGGATGTTGGTGGAAGGGCTGTTGGATGCGTACATGGGGGCGGTGCGCCCTCGCTCCTTCGGAGTGGATCCCCGCATCCGTCGGCTCTTCCCGAACTACCGGGAGGTGGAGCGGGCGTACTACCGCCGCACGGGGATTTTCCCCATCATGCACACGGTGGTGGTGCGGGAGGAATTGCTCCGCCAGCACCCTTGGGTGGCCACGAGCCTCTATCGGGCCTTCTGTCGGGCGAAGGAGGTGGCGTTCGAGCGCATGGCCTACAGCCCCGCGCTGCGCTATAGCCTGCCCTGGCTGCACGCGGACCTGGAGGAGCTCCAGGAACTCTTTGGGGCGGATCCCTGGCCGTACGGAATCGAGCCGAACCGGAAGGTTCTGGAGACACTGCTCCGGTACCTCCAGGAGCAGGGGCTGTTGGCCCGGCCGATGCCTCTCGAGGAGGCATTTGCCCCTGTCCACGTCTTCGAAGGGCAATAGGGAGGAAGGCGATGGGGAGCGCAGGACCCCGGAATCTGCAGGAGATCCTGGAGCAGGTCCCCAACATCACGGACTATCTGTACAACAACCGGACGGGAGCGCGAGCCTTCCCCGTCGTCCCCGCGGAGTTCACCAACTGGCGGGACGAGCAACATGCGTGGCGGGAGACGGTGGCGCTCCTGGATCTCTCGTACCACATGTCGGACCTGTACGTGTACGGACCCGATGCCCTCCCGCTCCTGAACTTCCTCGGCATAAACAGCTTCCGGGGATTTGAGCCCGGACAGGCCAAGCAGCTGGTGGTGTGCTCCCCGGAGGGGTATGTGATCGGGGACGCGGTGCTCTTCTACCTAGAGCCAGAGGTCTTCCAGCTGGTGGGGCGTCCCTCCGCGCTCAACTGGGTGCAGTACCACGGGGAGACCGGCGGCTACCGTGTGCGCTTTGAGCGGGACGAGTGGTCCCTGGTGGATCCCCATCGGCCCCGCCGGGTGTATCGGTTTCAGCTGCAGGGACCTCTTGCCCCGGCCCTGCTGGAGGCGCTGAACGGGGGCCCCCTTCCGGACGTGAAGTTCTTCCACATGGCTTGGCTCCAAATCCGGGGACGCCGGGCACGGTTCCTGCACCACGGCATGGCGGGCGTGGCGGGTGGGGAGATCTTCGGCCCGTGGGAGGATCGGGAGGCGGTGCGGGAGGCCATCCTGGAGGCAGGGGAGGCGTTCGGGCTGCGGCAAGTGGGCTCTCGGGCGTACGCCACGAACACATTGGAATCCGGATGGATCTCCGGAGTCTTGCCTGCCATCTACACGAGCCCTGCCCTGAGGGCGTACCGGGAGTGGCTCCCGGCCACGAGCTATGAGGCGACGGGATCCTTGGGCGGGAGCTTCTACTCCCCCAACATCGAGGACTACTACCTCACCCCCTGGGATCTGGGCTACGGACACATCCTGAAATTCGACCACGACTTCATCGGGCGGGAGGCTTTGGAGCGGAAGGTGGGAGAGCCTCACCGCCAGAAGGTGACCCTGGTGTGGCACCCGGAGGACGTCACGGGAGTGTTCCGTGACCTCTTCACGAAGCCCAAGGGCGAGCGGGCCAAGTACATGGATCTGCCCGTGCCCCGGTACTGCATGTGGCCGTACGATAAGGTGCTGAATCGAAAGGGGGAGTGCGTCGGGTTCTCCACCTCGTGCGGGTACAGCTCCAATGAGGGGGCCATGCTGTCCCTGGCCATGGTGGAGGAGGCGTACCGCGCGCCGGGAACAGAGGTCATCGTGGTGTGGGGGGAGCCGGACGGTGGGTCCCGCAAGCCCAGCGTGGAGCGGCACGTGCAGGTGGAGATCCGGGCCACGGTAGGGCCGGTGCCCTACTCCCAGGCGGCCCGGGAATACCGGACCCTGGTGCGCGGCCGGAGATGAGGATGGGGGAGCGCGGGCCGGAGTACGGGTCGGACCTGATCGTGGAGCTGATGCGCCGGTGCGGGATCGAGTATGCAGCCCTCAACCCGGGAGCGACCTTCCGGGGGATCCATGATTCCATCGTGAACTACGCGGGCAACCGTTCCCCAGAGCTGATCCTCTGTACGCACGAGGAGATCGCGGTGGCCGTGGCCCACGGGTATGCCAAAGCGAAGCATAGGCCCATGGTGGCTCTGGTCCACGACGTGGTGGGACTCCAGCACGCCAGCATGGCCATCTTCAACGCATGGTGTGATCGGGAGCCTGTGTTGGTCATCGGGGGAACAGGTCCCTTGGATGCCACGCAGCGGCGCCCCTGGATCGACTGGGTACACACCGCCCACGTGCAGGCCAACCTGGTCCGGGACTACGTGAAGTGGGACGACCAACCCGCGAGCCTGCGGGCCATTCCCGCCTCCTTCTACCGGGCATACCGCCTGGCCATCCAGGAGCCCAGGGGTCCAGTATACCTGTGCTACGACGTGGCGTTACAGGAGGCGCGGTTAGAGGAGCCGGTGGAGATCCCGGACCCGGAATCGTACCTCCGGGTGACGCGCCTGGCACCGGAGGAGGAAGCCCTGGACCAGGTGGCCCGGTGGCTGGTGGAGAGCTCGTTCCCGGTTCTCCTGGCGGATCGGGTGGGACGGGACCCCCAAGCGATCCCGCACCTGGTGGAGCTCGCAGAGGAGGTCGGGGCGGCGGTGGTGGACACGGGACGCCGGCACAACTTCCCTTCCTCCCACCCGCTCGATGTGAGCGATGCGAGGGAGGAGGTTCTGGCCCAGGCAGACCTGGTGGTGGCCCTGGAGGTGTACGACCTCTTCGGGGCCCTTCGCGCGCCTGTGCATCCCCGATCCCGGGAGAGCCGGAGCCTGGTGGCCCCGACCGCCCGGATCGTCCACATCACCCTGGGAGACCTGCATGCGCGGGGATGGGTGCACGACATCAACGAACCGCAGCCCACGACGCTCACCGTCCTTGCGGACACCACGGTGACGCTTCCGCTCCTGGTTGAGCGGGTGCGAAGGCGGTTGAGACGGTCGGAAGCCGGCAGAGGGGCCCGGGAGCAGCGCCGTCGGTATCTGGAGGATCTGCACACGTCCTTACAGCAGGGGGTCCGGCGCGGGTTGGAGGAGCGCTGGGGGGAGCGGCCCGTTTCCCCGCCTCGTCTCGCGTACGAGGTCTGGCAGGCCATCCGCGGGATCCCTTGGCAGCTGGCGAATGGCTGGCTGGGAGGGTGGCCCCGGCGGCTGTGGGTCTTCGAGGAACCCGATTGCTTCCTGGGGCACAACGAAGGGGCAGGGCTCGGGTACGGCATGGGAGTCTCCATCGGCGCCTGCCTGGCGCATCGGAGTACGGAGCGTCTCGTGGTGAACCTTCAGTCCGAGGGAGATTTCCTGTACACGCCTGGAGCCCTGTACACCGCGAGCGCTTACCGATTGCCCTTGTTGATCGTCCTGGTGAACAACCGTTCGTACTACAACGATGAGGAGCACCAAGCGGAGGTGGCCCGCCTTCGGGGACGGCCTGTGGAGAACCGGGGGATCGGGACGCGTCTGGATCACCCGGACGTGGACTACCGGAAACTGGCGGAGTCCTTCGGCGTGTACGCGGAAGGGCGGGTGGAGGACCCCACGGCCCTTCCGGAAGCGCTCCGAAGGGCCGTCACGGTCTGCATGGAGGAGCGGTGTCCTGCGCTGGTGGAGGTCCTGTGCGCCCCCCGATAGGCAGGGCACGGAGGGAGGGCTCTCTGAGGGACGTGGTCCGGGGCCGCAGGAGGAGGTACGATTCCGGGGAGGAAGGAGGGGGAGTCATGGAGATCCGGCGGGTGGGGCACATCGGCCTCTATGCCCGGAACCTGGATGCGGGCACCCGGTGGTACCAGGAGATCCTGGGGTTGGAGGTCACGGAGCGCGCGGACGGAGCCGCATACCTCAGCTGTGATGCCACTCACCACGGGCTGATCCTGTACGAGGGGAATCCTCCGGGGGCGCACCACTTCGGGTTCGAAGCTCCAAACGAGCGGGCGGTGGAGCAGGCGGCCCAGGAGCTCCGGAGCGCAGGGGTGGAGACCGTGGAGGTGACGGTCCCGGGGCAGGGCCTGACCATCGCGTTCCAGGATCCGGAGGGATATCCCGTCTGGATCTACTGCGGCATGCGGAGACGGTACGACGGGACACGGTTCCCCGTGTGGGCGCCCCGGAAGTTCGGGCACATCACCGCGAAGGTGACGGACATCCGCGGGCAGGTGGCGTTCTACGAGAAGGTGCTGGGGTTCCGGGTCTCCGACTGGATGGCCTCCGTGATGGTGTGGATGCGCTGCAGTCCGGACCATCACGGCGTGGCGTGGATCCAGGCCGACCGGGCGAATCTGCACCACCTGGCCTGGGAGGTCCAGGACTGGAGCGCGCTGCGGGCCCTGGCGGACCACATGCTGAACCATGGCGTCCGGCTCCTGTACGGACCCGGTCGGCACGGCCCCGGCTTCAACCTGTTCCTGTACGTCCGCAACCCGGATGGGGTCCTCAACGAGCTCTTCGCGGACATGCTCCAGATCTGGAACGACGACGAGTACACGCCGCTCGTCTGGGAGGACCGCCCCGAGACCATCAACCAGTGGGGGCCGGCCCCACCCCCGGAGTTCCTGGAGTAGCCCGGTTTCACGAGGGCGCGGGGCCGGATGCGGCGGAGGATCTTGCGGAATCCATGGCGTACAGTTCCGGTCCAGATTCCATCTCGCGAATGTGAGGAGGGTTGCATGCGGCTGGTGACCTTTCAGAGCCCCCTGGGGCCGCGCCTGGGGATCGTGGAGGGGTCGGAGGTGGTAGACGCGAACGCCGCGTATGCCGCCTACTTGCGTGCACGGGGCGCTTCGGACGCGGTGGAGCGGGCTGGCTGGGAGGTCCCGCCGCGGGCCCGGGATTTCCTCGCCCGGTGGCCGGAGTCCGCGGAGCGGGTTCGTCCCGCGGTGGAGTATGCCCTCACCCACCGGGATCCGTGGACCGTGCTTCCGCTGGAAGGGGTGCGCCTGTTGCCGCCCATCCCGGACCCGGGGAAGGTGATCTGCCTCGGCCTGAACTACCGCGACCACGCGGAGGAGGCCCGGCAGCCCCTCCCGAAGGTCCCGGTGCTGTTCTGCAAGTTCCCTACGAGCCTGATCGGGCATGGGGATCCCATCCCCATCACCCGGCTGAGCGATCAGGTGGACTACGAAGCGGAGCTGGTGGTGGTGCTGGGCCGGGCGGGCCGGTACGTCTCCGAGGCAGACGCCATGCGGTACGTGGCCGGCTACAGCCTCCTCAACGACGTCAGCGTGCGGGACTACCAGCGGGCGGTGAGCCAGTGGACCGCGGGCAAGAATTTCTACCGCTCCACGCCTTTCGGGCCGTGGATCGTCACCGCGGACGAGATCCCGGACCCGCACGATCTCGAGCTGGAGCTCCAGCTGAACGGGGAGACGATGCAGCGGAGCCGGACCTCGGAGATGATCTTCTCCGTTCCCCAGATCGTCTCCTTCGTCTCTCAGACCTGTGGGATTGAGCCCGGGGATGTCATCGCCACGGGAACGCCTGCGGGGGTGGGGTTCGTCCGCACCCCCCCGGTGTTCCTGCGTCCTGGGGATCGGGTGGTGGTGCGGGCCTCTGGAATCGGGGAACTGGTGAATCCGGTCATCCGGGAAGACGGACTCGCCTGAGGAGGGAAGGATGCACGGAATTCCCGTTTACCCGGACCATCCCCTCCGCGGGAAGGTCCGGATGCCCTATGCCCCTGCGGTGGTGGTCCCGCCGGGGGCGGCCCTCGTGGTGATCTCGGGGTGCCATGCCTCCCCCGTTTACCACCACCACCCCCACATCCCCGAGGAGCACGTGCTGCCGCCTTCCATGCGGGAGCAGGCCCGCCGGGCCTTCGAGAACGTCCAGCTCTCGCTTTCGGCCCTGGGGCTTAGCTGGCGGCACGTGGTCAAGGTCACGCGGTTCCTCACGGACATCCGGGAGCAGGACGAGCTCAACGAGGTGCAGCGGGAGTTCCTGAAAGACCACGCCGTGGCCAGCACCACGGTCCAGGTCTCCTCCCTGGTGATCCCCGAGGCCCGGGTGGAGATCGAGGTGCTGGCCGCAGGACCCCCGGAGGTCGTGGAGCGGGCGCGGGCCCTCGCTGTTCCTCTCGGCTAGGGGGCGGATCGTGTGCTGGAGCTTTGCTTCCTGTGTGCCGTACCCCCGGATCCACGCGGCTGCGCCGCCCGCGTCCTCTGAGCCGGAGACCCTGAATCGCGTGCGGGAGGAGGCCACGGAGGGGATGATCGACTTCCACGTGCACACCCTCCCGGACACCTTCGACCGCACCGTGGACGCGGTGGAGGCCACCCGAACCGCCCGCGCGCTCGGCATGCGGGCCGTGGTGCTCAAGGGCGGGGCCTTCGAGACGGTGACCCGCGCGGCGCAGGCCAACGCGGAGGTGGGCGGGGGCATCCGGGCGTTCGGGGGCGTGGTCCTCAACTGGCCCATGGGCGGCCTGAACCCCGCGGCCGTGGAGGCCATGGTGGCCTTCCGGGGCGGCGGCGCGGAAGGGATCGGGAAGGTGGTGTGGATGCCCAGCATCCACGCCCGCAACCACCACGAGCGGTTCGGAATCCCCAAGCCGGGCGTGGAGGTCTTCGACGGCACCCGGCTTTTGCCCGCGGCCCGGGAGATCCTGGCTTTGTGTGCGGAGTACGACCTCGTGCTCCAGACCGGGCACCTCTCCCCGCAGGAGGCCCTCGCCCTCATCCGGGAGGCCCGGGCCATGGGCGTGGAGCGCATCGTGTGCACCCATGCGGACTACGATCCCATCAACATGACCCTGGAGGAACAGCGGGAGGCGGCGCGGCTGGGGGCCTATATCGAGCACGCGTACTGTGGGGTCTTCCTCGGGCCGGATTCCCCCGCGGAGCGCTTCCGGGCCTGGCGAGGGGTCTCCGTGGAGCAGATGGCCGCGGCCATCAAGGCGGTGGGGGCTGAGCGCTGCATCCTCTCAAGCGACCTCGGCGCCTCCCCCCTCCCTCGGCCCGCGGAGGGATATTTGGCCTTCGTGCGCCAGCTCCGGGCCCTGGGGATCACCGACCGCGAACTGGACTGGATGGGACGCCGGAACCCCGCGGCCCTTTTGGGGCTGTGAGGGCAGGTGGAGCATCTGGAGGGGGGACGAACATGGAGACGCGGCACGGGGTCGGGCAGACCTTTTCCAGGAGGGAGTTCCTGCGGTTCGGATTCCTTGCGGGCGTGGCGTCCGTCGGGCGGTGGGACGCGACCCGGACGGCAGGCTCCCGCGGGGAGGCCCGGGGGCAGCGGGTCCCCGCTCCTCGGGATCTCCTCCTGTTCAACGGGAGGATCTACACCATGGATCCCCGCAACCCTCGGGCCTCCGTGGTGCTGATCCGCGATGGCCGCATCGCGTACGTGGGAAACGCCCTCCCGGTCCAGGGTCTGGGGGCCCGACAGGTTGACCTCCGGGGACGGGCCGTCATCCCCGGGATCATCGACAACCACAACCACATCGCCCTGATGGGGAACCGTCCCGGATACCACACGCCGCTGGAGAACTGCGCCTCCGTCCGGGAGGTCCAGGAGACCCTGGCCGCCCGGGCCGCCGCGGCGCCTCGGGGGGCCTTCCTCACCACCATCGGCGGGTTCCACTTCAACCAGTTCCGGGAGCGCCGTCTGCCCACGCGGCGGGAACTGGACGAGGCGGTACCGCACAATCCCGTGTACCTCTCCATCGGCTTCAGCGGACCCTCCGTGACGAACTCCCTGGGGCAGCGCTTCTTCTCGGAGCGGGGCATCCCCGTGCGCGAGGACGGGGCCATCGCCGCGGGGGAGGCCTCGAATCGGGCCCTGCTGGCCCTGCGCCGGGAGCTGCTGACTCCCGAGGAACGGCGGCGGAGTGCCCTGGACGCCTTGCGGTACGGCCTCAGCCTCGGGGTGACCACCCACCTGGACCAGGGGGCCTTTCAGGCCACGAACACCCCGGCGGACGGGGCCGCGCACGAGGACAACTACACCATGCACAGGCCATTTTTTGAGCTGCACGCGGAAGGAGCTCTCCCGGCCCGGATCCGGATCAACTTCCTCCACGCGGACCTCTCCCCAGAGGTCCCCACCCTACGGGAGCGCCTGCGCAACAGCTTCCCCTACTTCGGGGACGAGTGGGTGCGGACCGTGGGGATCGGGGAGTTCACCGCGGGGGATCCCTTCGAGCTCTTCGCCCATGCGGAGCCCAGCGAGGCCTGGCGGGTGGGTACCCGCCTCGTGGCCGCGGCGGGCTGGCGGAACGAGAACCACTCCCTGACCCGGACCGACTACCAGGCCATCATCCGGGGCTGGGAAGAGGTGAACCGGGAATTCCCCATCGGGGAGCTGCGCTGGGTCCTCGCGCACGTCCCCTTCATCACCCGGGAGTGGGTGGACCGGCTCAAGGCCCTAGGGGGCGGCCTCTTCCTCACCGGGTGGCGGTACCTCGCGGGTACCCGGGAAGCCAACGGCCCTCCCTTCCGGATGATCGTGGAGAGCGGGATCCCCGTGGGGCTGAGCTCGGACGGCATGCAGATCGCGCCCATGAACCCGTGGCTGCACATCTACTACGCCACCACCGGCGTCAACGCCCGCGGGGAACCCATCAACGAGGACCAGCGGATCTCCCGGGAAGAGGCCCTGCGCCTGTACACCCGCGCGAACGGCTGGTTCCTCCGGGAGGAGGACCGCCTCGGGAGCCTCGAGGTGGGCAAGTGGGCGGATCTCGTGGTCCTCAACCGCGACCCGTTCCAGGTTCCGGACGAAGGGCTCAAGGGCATCCGGAGCGTCCTCACCCTGGTGGGCGGGAGGGCCGGGCACGACGAAGGCTTGCTCCGGACAACCTCCCCGAACCCGTAGACCTGCCTCATCCCCTAGCGGCGAAAGGCGAACTTTACCTGGTCGCTCGCCTTTACCCCAGGGGGATTCGTGGCTATGATGGGGCCGGATCGCAAAGGATATCCGCAAATCCCGAACGGTTGAGGGTTAACGAGGGTGCGGGTTCTCCTCGTGGGCTCCGGAGCTCGTGAGCACGCGCTCGCGTGGGCTCTCGGGCGGAGTGGGCTGGTCTCCGAGATCCTGTCTGCCCCGGGAAACCCGGGGATCGCGCGGTACGGCCGGTGTTTCCCCGTGCGGGCCACGGACATCCCGGGAATCGTGGCGCTCGCGGAGGAGCACAGGCCGGACCTGGTCGTGGTGGGCCCGGAGGAACCCCTAGCCCTGGGCCTCGTGGATGCCCTCAGCGCGAGGGGCATTCCCGTCTTCGGACCCACCCAGGGGGCGGCCCGCATCGAATCGTCGAAGATCTTTGCCAAGGAACTCCTCGGGCGCCACGGGATCCCGCAGCCCGGGTACCGGATCTTCGAGGATCCCGAGGAGGCGGTACGGTGGGTCCGGACCCGGAGAGGTCCCTGCGTGGTGAAGGCGGACGGGCTCGCGGCCGGCAAGGGATCCGTGGTGTGCCGGGATTCCCTCGAAGCGGAGGCGGCCATCCAGGCCCTCATGGTGCAGGGCCGGCTGGGGGAGGCCGGTCGGCGGGTGGTGGTCGAGGAGTACCTGGAGGGAGAAGAGGCCTCCGCGCTCGCCTTGGTGAGCGGCGAGTGCGTGGTCCCTCTCCCGCTGGCCCAGGACCACAAGCGCCTGCTGGACGGAGACCGAGGGCCCAACACGGGCGGGATGGGGGCCATCGCACCGTTACGGGTCTCTCCGGGGTTGCAGGCGCGGATCGTGCGGGAGATCCTGGAACCCACCGCCCGGGCCCTGTGCACGGAGGGAACGCCCTTCTGCGGGGTGCTTTACGCGGGCCTCATGCTCACCGCGGAGGGCCCGAAAGTCCTGGAGTTCAACGCCCGGTGGGGGGACCCTGAGGCCCAGGCCCTGCTTCCCCTGCTTCAAAGCGATCTCCTCGAGATCCTTCTGGCCACGTGTTCGGGGACCCTCGACCGGGTGTCCGTCCGGTGGGCAGAGGGGGCCAGTTGCTGCGTGGTGCTCGCGAGCGAGGGGTACCCCGAGCAGCCCGTGCGGGGGCGCCGGATCCACGGCCTTGAGCGGTTGGAGGGACGGCCGGGGGTTGTGGTGTTCCACGCGGGGACGGAAGAGCGCGACGCCGCCCTCTACACCGCGGGCGGTCGGGTCCTGAGCGTGGTGGGGCTCGGCGGGACCCTGGAGGCCGCCTGCGAGGTCGCGTATCGGGCCGTGGAGGAGGTGCACTTCGAGGGGATGCAGTTCCGCCGGGACATCGGCCGCCGGGCCCGGGCCGGTATCGGAGCATGAGGGGTGAGCCATGCCCGTGACCGCGGTGGTGGGACTGCATTGGGGAGACGAGGGGAAGGGCAAGGTGATCGATCTGCTGGCGCAGCGGGCGCAGCTGGTGATCCGGTTCAACGGAGGGGCCAACGCGGGCCACACCATCGTGAACGAGTGGGGAACCTTCCGGCTGCACCTCATCCCCTCCGGCATCTTCAATCCCGGGTGCCGCAACCTCATCGGCCCGGGCTGCGTGGTGAACCCGGAAGTGCTGCTCCAGGAGATGGAGGTCCTGCAGGAGCGGAACCTCCTGCGGGGAGCGCTGCTCCTCTCCGACCGGGCCCATCTCACCCTCCCCTTTCACGTCCAGACGGACGTGGCGGAAGATGAGGCCCGCGCCCACGGGACCACCCGCCAGGGCATCTGGCCCACGTACGCGGACAAGGTGGCCCGCATCG
The DNA here is from genome assembly GCA_031460175.1 of Armatimonadota bacterium. Lineage (NCBI taxonomy): Bacteria > Bacillati > Candidatus Sysuimicrobiota > Candidatus Sysuimicrobiia > Candidatus Sysuimicrobiales > Candidatus Sysuimicrobiaceae > Candidatus Sysuimicrobium > Candidatus Sysuimicrobium tengchongense. The sequence continues at coordinate 110,033 of JAVKGW010000007.1, forward strand.
GGCTGCGGGCAGGAGATCTGCTGTATCCGGAGTTCTGCGATCGGCAGCTGGCTGTGCTCCTCGCACGGCGCAACGCCCTGCTGCAGGCCCTGTACGGGCAGGCGCCCGTGGATGCCGAGGCCCTGCGGGCCCGGCTGCGGGGGTGGGCGGAACGCCTCCGCCCCCACATCGTGGACGGGTTTGAGGTCGTGCAGGAGGCCCTGGAACGCGACGTCCCGGTCCTCCTGGAGGGGCACCTGGGCGCCATGCGGGACCTGGACTGGGGGGAGTACCCATACGTGACCTCCTCCACCACCCTGGCGGGCGGGGCTTGCGCGGGCGCCGGGATCCCGCCACATCGCATCACCCGCATCGTGGGCGTGGTGAAAGCGTACACCACCGCGGTGGGATCAGGCCCCCTGCCCACGGAGGAACGGGGAGAGGTGGGGGAACGCCTGCGGGAACTGGGCGGGGAGTACGGGGCCACCACAGGCCGACCCCGCCGGTGCGGGTGGTTTGACGGCGTGGCGGCCCGGTTCGCGGCCCGACTCAACGGGTGCACGGAGGTGGCCCTCATGAAGCTCGATGTGCTCGACGCGTTTGACCGCGTCCGGATCTGCGTGGCCTACGAGCTCGGGGGAAAACTCCTGGAGGCGGTTCCGCCCACCCCCGTGCTGGAGCGGGTTCGCCCCGTGTACGAGGAGCTCCCGGGATGGCGCACGCCCACTTCTGGGATCGCCCGATTCTCGGATCTCCCTGCGGAGGCCCGGACCTTCGTGCGCCGGATCCAGGAGCTGTGCGGAGTACCCGTCACCCTCATCGGTACGGGTGCCCGGCGGGAGCACACCATCCACACCCCGGGAGGGGTGCTGTGATCCCCCGGTACACCACCCCGGAGATGGCGGAGCTGTGGAGCGAGCGCACGAAGCTCGCCACCTGGCTCGAGGTGGAGCTGCTGGCCGTGGAGGCCCAGGCCGCGCACGGCCTTGTTCCGCAGGAGACCGCCTCGCGCCTGCGGGCCCGGGCCCGGACCCCCGACCCCGAACGGGTGCGGGAGGCGGAGGGGCGTACCCGGCACGACGTGGTGGCCTTCCTGGAGGTGGTCTCGGAAGACCTCGGGGAGGACGCCCGCTACCTGCACCGGGGCATCGGGTCCAGCGACGTGGTGGACACCGCCACCGCGGTGCTCCTCGTGCGGGCCACGGACCTCCTCCTGCAGGAACTGGACGGGCTGCTCCGGGTGCTCGTCGAGCTCGCGGACCGGTATCGCCACACCCTGATGCCGGGCCGCACCCACGGGATGGTGGCGGAGCCCACCACCTTCGGGCTCAAGGTGGCGAGCTGGCTCGCGGAGATGCGGCGGAACCGCGAGCGCCTTCTGCGGGCCCGGGAGGCGGTGCGGGTGGGGAAGCTCTCCGGAGAGGTGGGCAACTACGCGCACCTTCCACCGTGGGCCGAGGCGTACGTGTGCGAGCGGCTGGGCCTGGTACCGGAGACGGTCTCTACCCAGATCGTCTCGCGGGACCGGCATGCGGAGCTGCTGTGCGCCATCGCGGTCACCGCGGGAAGCCTCGAGCGCATCGCCACGGAGATCCGCAACCTCCAGCGCACGGAGATCCACGAGGTGGAGGAACCCTTCGAGGCGGGCCAGACGGGGAGCAGTGCCATGCCGCACAAGCGCAACCCCATCCTCTGCGAGCGGATCACGGGGCTTGCCCGGATGCTGCGGGGGATGGGCCTCGTGGCCCTGGAGAACGAGGCCTTGTGGGGCGAGCGGGACCTCAGCCACTCCAGCAACGAGCGCCTCACCCTGCCCGGGGCCACCACCCTCCTCCACTACGCCCTGCGGCAGATGCGCTACGTCCTCGAACACCTGCGGGTGGATCCGGAGGCCATGCGCCGAAACCTTGACCGCACGGGCGGCCTCGTGTACTCCCACCGGGTCCTGCTCCTCCTGGTGGCGCGGGGCATGCCCCGGGAAGAAGCGTACCGGGCCGTGCAGCGGGCCGCCTTCCGGGTCGAGGAGGATCCGCATCGGGCTCCGGATGCCTTCCTGCACGCCCTCCTGGAAGACCCGGTCGTCCGGCGGTACGCGGACGAGGCGGCCCTGCGCGGTTGCTTCGATCTCACGCCGTACCTCGCGCACGTGGATGAGATCCTGAGCCGGGCCGGAATCCCGCCGAAGGAGAAGCGCGCATGAACGCCGTGCTCTCCCTCCCCCTGTACCTCCGGGGCAAGGTGCGGGACGTGTACGACCTGGGGGATCGGCTGCTCATGGTGACCACGGACCGCCTGAGCGCCTTCGACTGTGTGCTCCCCACCCCCATCCCGGACCGGGGCAAGGTGCTCACGCAGCTCTCGGCCTTCTGGTTCTCCCGCACCGTTCCCGTCATCTGGAACCATCTCATCACCACGGACCTGAGGGCCATCGCGGAGGCCCTGGGTCAGCCCGTGGAGGGCCTCGCGGAGCTGGAGGATCGCACCATGCTGGTGTGGCGGGCGCGGCGGATCCCCTTCGAGTGCGTGGTGCGGGGGTATCTCGCGGGGTCCGGGTGGCGGGATTACGTACGGACGGGGGCGGTGTGCGGGATCCGGCTTCCGCGGGGGCTTCGGGAAGGGGAGCGGCTCCCGGAGCCCATCTTCACCCCCGCCACCAAGAACGAGGGGGGACACGACGAGAACGTGCCCTTCGAGGCCGTGGCGGAGGCGTTGGGGGAGGAACTGGCCCAACGCCTGCGGGAGGTGAGTCTTGTGCTGTACCGGGTCCTCCACGACCACGCGTACGACCGGGGATTGATCCTGGCGGACACCAAATTCGAGTTCGGGATGCGCAAAGATGCGCTGATGCTCATCGACGAGCTCGGCACCCCGGACTCCTCCCGGTACTGGGACCGAGAGGCGTACGAGCGCGGGGGATCCATGGCCTCCTTCGACAAGCAGTTCGTGCGGGACTACCTGGAGCGCATCGGGTGGAGCAAGCAGCCTCCCGCCCCTCCGCTTCCGCCGGAGGTGGTGGAGGCCACCCGCTCCCGGTACCTGGAGGCCTACCGCCGTCTCACGGGGCAGATCCCCGCGTGGGGGCTACGGTGAGGCGGGTTCGGGTGGTGATCTTCCTCAAGCCCGGGGTTCTGGACGCCCAGGGTCAGGCGGTGGCCACGGGGCTGCGGGCTTTGGGCTACGAGGTGGGGGAGGTCCGGGTGGGCCGTGCGGTGGAGCTCGTGCTCCCGGATGGGACGGACGTGATGGAGATGTGCGAGCGGTTCCTCGCCAATCCCCTCATCGAGGAGTGGCGGGTGGAGGAGGCGTGAGGTGCGGTTCGGCGTGGTGACCTTCCCAGGGTCCAACTGTGATGCGGACTGCCGGTGGGTGCTGGAGAAGGTGGTGGGGGTCGAGGCGGAGCCCGTGTGGCATGAGGAGACGGATCTCACGGGTCTCGACGCCGTGGTCCTGCCCGGCGGGTTCTCCTACGGCGACTACCTCCGGGCGGGTGCCATCGCGGCCACGAGCCCGGTGATGCGGGCGGTGCGGGAGTTCGCCGCCCGGGGAGGGCTGGTGCTGGGGATCTGCAACGGGTTCCAGATCCTGTTGGAGGCAAGGCTACTGCCCGGCGCCCTGCTCACCAACCTCCAGGCCCGGTTCCGGTGCGGGTGGGTGCAGGTTCGGGTGGAGCGCACGGACACGCCCTTTACCTCCCGATACCGGCCGGGAGAGGTTCTACGCATGCCCATCGCCCACCGGGAAGGCCGTTACCACGTGGACCCTGCCACGCGGGAGCGGCTGGAGGCAACGGGGAGGGTGGTGTTCCGGTACGAGGGCGAGAACCCCAACGGATCCCTCAGCGGGATCGCGGGGATCTGCAACGAGGCCGGAAACGTGTTGGGCCTCATGCCGCACCCCGAGCGGTGCGCGGAGGGGATTCTGGGCGGGGAGGACGGCCGACGGCTGTTTGAGAGCATGGTGGACTGGATCCGCACCCATCGCAGGGAGGCGGTATGGCGGAGGTCGTAGCGGAGCGCAACCTGCGCCTTTTCCCCGACGAGGTGGCGGAGATCCGGCGGCGGCTTGGACGGGAACCGAACTCCGTGGAGTGGCGGGTGTTCGAGGCCTTGTGGTCCGAGCACTGCTCCTACAAGCACTCCCGTCCCTACCTCCGGATCCTGCCCACGGAAGGGCCCGGTGTGCTGCGGGGACCCGGGGGGAATGCGGGCGTGGTGGAGGTCGCGCCCGGGTGGGCGGTGGCCATGAAGATCGAGAGCCACAACCATCCCAGCGCCGTGGACCCCTTCCACGGCGCCGCCACGGGGGTGGGCGGGATCATCCGGGACGTGCTCGCCATGGGGGCCCGGCCCGTGGCCCTGCTTGATTCCCTGCGGTTCGGGGATGGCCCGAGGGCGCGGCGGCTCCTGGAAGGCGTGGTGGCCGGGATCGCCCACTATGGGAACGCGGTCGGGGTTCCCGTGGTGGGCGGGGAGGTCCACACAGAACCCTGCTACACGCACCACCCCCTCGTAAACGTGTGCTGCGTGGGGATCCTGCGCGCCCATCAAGTGCAGAGCGCCGCCGCCCGGGGCCCCGGGAACGTGGTCCTGTACGCGGGGGCCCGCACGGGCCGGGACGGCATCGGCGGTGCTGCCTTTGCCTCCGAGGAACTGGATGCGCACAGCGAGGTGCAGGACCGGAGCGCGGTCCAAATCGGGGACCCGTTTGCCGGCAAACTCCTCATCGAGGCCACCCTGGAGGCCTACCGGACCGGAGCCGTGGTGGCGGTGCAGGACATGGGAGCCGCGGGGCTTGCGTGCGCGGCCGCGGAGATGAGCGCCCGGGGCGGGGTCGGCATGCGGATCCACCTGGACCGGGTGCCCCGCCGAGAGACGGGAATGCGGCCGGAGGAGGTTCTCCTCAGCGAGTCCCAGGAGCGGATGCTGTTGGTGGTGGAGCGGGGCCGGGAGGAGGAGGTGGCCGCCATCTACCGGCGGTGGGGGCTCGTGGCCCAGCCCATCGGGGTGGTGACGGAGGAGAGGGTACTGCGGGTCTATGACGGGGAGCGGCTGGTGGCGGAGCTCCCGCCGGAACTCGTGACCGACGCCCCCGAGCGCCGGGTTCCCGAGCAACCCTACGGGCCCTCGCCGCTTTGCACGGAGACCCTCCCGGTGCCGGAGGATCCTGCGGGGGTTCTCCTGCAGCTTCTGCGCACGCCTGGAATCCGCAGCAAACGCTGGATCTACACCCAGTACGACCACATGGTGCAGATCAATACCGTGGTGGGGCCGGGCTCGGACGCCGCGGTGCTGCGCGTCAAGGAGGCGCCCCCTCTGGGCATCGCCCTCAGCGTGGACGGTCCCGGCCGCATCGCCCACCTGGATCCGTGGTGCGGGGGGGCCTGGGCCGTCTGCGAGGCGTCCCTGAACGTGGCCTGTAGCGGTGCCCGGCCCGTGGCCCTGACGGACGGGCTCAACCTCCCCAGCCCCGAGCGGCCGGAGGTGGCGTGGAGCCTGCGGCGGGTGGTGGAGGGGATCGCGGATGCCTGTCGGGCCTTGGGGATTCCCGTGATCGGCGGCAACGTGAGCCTCTACAACGAGTCTGCGGACCGCATCTACCCCACACCCATCGTGGCAGTCCTCGGGGTGCTGAGGGACGTGAACCGGGTGATCCCCAGCGGCTTCCGGCGTCCCGGAGACCTCGTGGTGCTCGTGGGCGCGCTTGAGGCATCCCTCGCGGGAAGCACCTACCTGAAGGAGGTACACGGTCTCGTGGCGGGCTGCCCGCGGGTCCCGGACCTCGACCTGCACGGGCGCCTGGTGAACCTCCTCGTGCGGGCGGCGGAGGAGGATCTGGTGCGCTCCGCGCACGATCTGAGCGATGGAGGACTCGCGGTGGCCCTGGCGGAGGCCTGCCTCCTGGGGGGAGTGGGGGCAACCTGCGATCTCTCCCTGGAGCAGACCCGGGTGGACGAGCTCCTCTTCGGGGAAGGGCCGTCTCGAGTGGTGGTCACGGTGCCCGTGGACCGGTACGAGGCCTTCTACGCCCGGTGCCGGGAGCACCGGGTGCCCGTACGGCTGCTGGGCCGGGTGGGAGGGGAAGCCCTCCGGATCCGGCTCGCCGTTGGTGGGATCGAGATTCGGGCGACGGACCTGAGGGAGGCGTGGGAGGGATGACGGATCGGTGGCGGGAGGAGTGTGGGGTGTTCGGCATCGCCCTGCGTCGCGGTGCCGCGGCTCCCTTCGTGTATGCGGGGCTATTGGCCCTCCAGCACCGGGGGCAAGAGAGTGCGGGGATGGCCACCTACGATGGCACAAACCTCCACGTGCACAAGGGGATGGGGCTTGTCTCCGAGATCTTCCGGGCGGACCATGCCGGGATACCGGGTTCCGTGGGGGTCGGGCATGTCCGGTACTCCACCATGGGCTCCGCGGTCCTCGCGAACGCCCAGCCCGTGGTGGTCCCCTCCCGGTGGGGACCCGTGGCCGTGGCCCACAACGGCAACCTCACGAACGCCCCTCAGCTCCGGGCAGAGCTGGAAGCGCGGGGGATGGTTTTCCAGACCACCAGCGACACCGAGGTGATCGCCCTCTCCATCGCCGCCGCCCGGGTGGGCTCGGTGGAGGAGGCCATCCGCGCCACCATGGCGCGTCTGGAGGGCGCGTTTACCGTGACCGCGCTCGTGGGCGGGAGCCTCTTCGCGTTCCGGGACCGGTACGGGATCCGGCCCCTGGTGCTGGGGCGGTTGGAGGAGGGATGGGTGGTGGCCTCCGAGACCTGCGCCCTGGACGCCGTGGGGGCGGTCTACGTGCGGGACGTGCATCCCGGGGAGGTGGTGTGGGTCGGAGGGGAGGAGGTCCAGGCGGAGCAGGTCCTCCCCGGAGGGCGGCCGGCCAGCTGCGTCTTCGAGTTCATCTACTTCGCCCGGCCCGACACCGTGCTGCTGGGGCGCACCGTGCACGAGGTGCGGCGCCGCATGGGCCGCATCCTGGCCCGGGAGCAGCCCGCGGATGCGGACGTGGTGATCCCGGTACCGGACTCCGGCACCTCCGCGGCCCTGGGATACGCGGAGCAAAGCGGGCTGCCCTTCGAACTCGGGTTGGTGAAGAACCGGTACGTGGGCCGGACCTTCATCGAGCCGGATCCCGCCCGGAGGGCCTTCGGGGTCCGGGCCAAGTTGAGCGCGGTGCGGGCCGTGGTCGCGGACCGGCGGGTGGTGCTGGTGGATGACAGCATCGTCCGGGGGACCACGAGCGCCCGGCTCGTGCGCACGCTGCGCGAGGCAGGGGCCCGTGAGGTCCACCTCCGCATCTCCTCCCCTCCCATCCGCTGGCCCTGCTTTTACGGCGTGGACACCAGCAGCCGGGGGCAACTCGTGGCCGCCCGGCTGGACGTGGAAGGCATCCGGCAGCAGATCGGCGCGGACAGCCTCGGGTACCTGAGCCAGGAGGGGCTCGTAACCGCCATCGGCCTTCCGGGCCAAGTCCTGTGCACGGCGTGCCTGGACGGCCGCTACCCCACGCCCACGCCCACGGAGTCCGAAGCGGGGAAGTACGCCCTGGAACGGCGATGAGGCCCATCGGGTACCGGGATGTCGGGGTAAACGTGGAGGCGAAGGAGGCGCTCCTGCAACGCCTCCGGGAGCGGATCCGGTCCACCTTCACCCCCGCGGTCCTGGATCGGGTGGGCCTGTTTAGTGGGTTCATCCGCCTCCCCGCTGAGGAGGACTTGATCCTGGCGGCCACCGTGGACGGGGTGGGCACCAAGACCGAGGTGGCGAACCTGGTGGGCGACCACCGGGTGATCGGGCACGACGTGGTGGCCCACAACCTCAACGATCTTGCCTGCCACGGCGCCCGGCCGCTTCTCTTCCTCGACTACTTCGCCTCCGGACGGTGGCGTCCGGAGGTGCTGGAGGCGGTGCTGGAGGGAATGGCGGAGGCGTGCTCGGCCTACGGGGTGGCGCTCCTGGGCGGGGAGGTCGCCCAGATGCCGGACGTGTACCGGGAGGACGCCTACGAGGTGGTGGGATGCGCGGTGGGCGTGGTGGCGCCGGCCCGGATGGTGGACGGTTCCGGCATCCGCCCCCGAGACGTCCTGGTGGGGCTTGGGAGCACGGGCCTGCACACCAACGGCTACTCCCTGGCCCGACGGGTCCTCCTCCGGCGCCCGGAGGACGTGCACCGCTACGAGCCGGAACTGGGATGCACCCGCGGGGAAGCCCTCCTGCGGCCGCACCGGTGCTACGCGCAGACCCTGCTTGCCCTGCTGGCGGCCTTTCCGGAGGCGGTCACGGGGATCGCCCACGTCACGGGCGGAGGGATCCGCGGGAACCTCGTGCGCATCCTCCCCGCGGGGTGTCGGGCCCGGGTGGAGGTCTGCTGGCCCATCCCGCCCGTGTTCCGGCTCATCGCCCGGGAGGGACCGGTGGAGCAGGAGGAGATGTTCCGGGTCTTCAACATGGGGGTCGGCATGATCCTCTGCGTGCGCCCGGATGCGGCGGGGGAGATTTCCGCCTTCCTCCGAGCACACGGGGAAAAGGTCTGGGTGATCGGGGAGATCGCCGCGGGAGAGCGGGCGGTGGAGATCCGGACGGAGGGGTAAGGCGTGCCCGGGCGGGTGCGGCTTGCGGTACTGGTCTCTGGAAACGGCACGAACCTCCAGGCCATCCTCGATGCCTGTGCACGGCCGGATTACCCCGCGGAGGTGGTGGTGGTGGTCTCTGACCGGCCGGGCGCGTTTGCCCTGGAGCGGGCGCGGCGGGCGGGGGTGCCGGCCCACGTGGTGGACTGGTCCGCGTTCCGCGACCGGGAGGCGTTCTGCCGTCAACTGGAGGCGGTGCTGGCGCCGTACCGGGTGGATCTGGTGTGTCTTGCGGGGTTTTTGCGCATCCTGGATGCGCACTTCGTGGCCGCCTACCGAGGCCGCATCCTGAACATCCACCCCTCCCTCCTTCCCGCGTTCGGTGGGAAGGGCATGTACGGGGAACGGGTGCACCGGGCGGTGCTGGCAAGCGGAGCCAGGGTTTCGGGCTGCACGGTGCACCTCGTCACGGAGGCGGTGGATGCAGGACCCATCGTCCTCCAGGCGGAGGTCCCCGTACTCCCCGGGGACACCCCGGAGACCCTAGCGGCCCGGGTGGCGGAGCAGGAGCACCGGATTTACCCGGAGGCCATCCGCCGGCTGGCATCGGGGGAGGTGCGGTTCGAGGATTTGATGGTGCGGAGGGACTAGATGCCACGGGCGCTCCTGAGCGTGACGGACAAGACGGGCCTCGTGGACTTCGCCCGCGGGCTGTGGAGTTTGGGGTTCGAGATTGTGAGTACGGGCGGTACCGCGCGGGTGCTCCGGGAGGCGGGGATTCCCGTGACGTCCGTCGCGGAGGTGACCGGCTTTCCCGAGGTCCTCGGCGGCCGCGTGAAGACCCTGCACCCCGCCATCCATGCCGCGGTGCTGGCCCGGAGGTCCGATGAGGAGGAACTCGAGCGGCTTGGGATCAAGCCCGTCGAGGTCGTGGCCGTGAACCTCTATCGCTTCGAGGAGGCGGCCGCGGCGAACCGGCCGTGGGAGGAGCTGGTGGAGGAGATCGACGTGGGCGGGGTAGCCCTGATCCGGGCCGCGGCGAAGAACTCCGACCGGGTGGCGGTGCTCACGGATCCCGGACAGTACGGTCCGGTTCTGGAGGAGCTCCGGCGAACGGGGGAGGTTCTGCCCGAGACGCGGCGGCGGCTTGCGGTGGAGGCCTTCCGGTACGTGGCGGGCTACGACGCCCTGATCGCCCGCGTGCTGGCCGAGCGGAGCGGACAGGAGGAGTTCCCGGAGCGGCTCGTGTGGGCGTGGCGCAGGGATCAGGCGTTGCGGTACGGCGAGAACCCGCACCAGGCCGCGGCCTTCTATCGGGATCCCCTCGCGCCCCCCGGGAGCCTCCCCCGGGCCGAGCAGGTGGGGGGAAGGCCCCTCTCCTACAACAACCTCCTGGACGCGGACGCCGCCTGGCGGCTGGTGTGGGAGTTTTCGGAGCCCGCGGCGGTGGTGGTGAAGCACGCCAACCCGTGCGGCTGCGCGCTCGGCCCGACCGCGGAAGAGGCCCTCCGGGGAGCCCTGCGGGGAGATCCCATCAGTCGCTTCGGCGGGATCGTGGCCCTCAACCGTCCCCTGGATGGTCCGGCCGCGCGGCTCCTCCGGGAAGTGTTCCTGGAGGTCGTGGTGGCCCCGGGGTTTACGCCGGAGGCCCTGGAGATCCTCCGGGGGAGGCAGAACCTGCGGATCCTGCAAATCGCCCCTCCCGCGGAGGAGGCCACCTGGGAGATCCGCAGCGTCCTGGGAGGGGTGCTGGTGCAGGAACCGGACCGCGTGACCTGGCAGAAGGAAACGCTGCGGGTGGTGACTTCCCGGGTCCCCACCCCGGAGGAGTGGGAGGACCTGCGGTTCGCGTGGGTGGTGTGCAAGCACACCAAGAGCAACGCCGTCGTCCTCGCCCGGGGTCGGGAGGTGGTGGGGGTGGGGGCGGGACAGATGAGCCGGGTGGACAGCGTTCGCTTGGCGGTGGCCAAGGCGGGAGAGCGGGCCCGGGGCGCGGTGCTGGCCTCGGACGCCTTCTTCCCCTTCCCCGACGGCGTGGAGGAGGCCGTGCGGGCAGGGGTGGTGGCCATCGTCCAGCCGGGAGGGTCCGTGCGGGACCCGGAGGTGATCGCGGCCGCGGAGCGGGCGGGGTGCAGCATGGTGTTCACGGGCATTCGCCACTTCCGCCACTAGTGGTAAGATGCCGTCGGGGTCTCGCCGTGGGGGACGGAGGATGACGTACGTGCTGCCGTTCCAGGGTCAATCGAACTACGAGCTGGAGATCGCGGGGGCCCGGAGGCGCCTCCCCCTCATCCAGGTGTCGCCGGACACCTGGATCGCCTATTACTACAGCCTTGGAGACACGGAGGTCATCGATCGGGCGGCCCGGGCGCTCGCACCGCAGATGGAGAGCTGCGAGGTGCTCGTGACCACGGAGACGAAGGGAATTCCGCTCGCCCATGCCATCGCCACCTACCTCGGCCTGCGGCCCTACGTGGTGTGCCGGAAGGAGATCCGCCCCTTCATGCTCTCGCCGCTGGTGGTCCGCTATAAGCCCATCACCGCGAAAACGGAGCAGGAGCTCTACCTGGACGGCCGGGATGCCCTGAAGCTGGCGGGCCGGAGGGTGGGGATCGTGGACGACATCGTGAGCACCGGAGAGACCGTGCGGGCCATGGAGGAGCTGGTGGCACAGGCCGGGGGCGAGGTGGTGAAGCGGGCGGCGTTGCTCCTGGAGGGCTACGACCGGGACGACATCTTCCACATGGGGATCCTCCCCGTCTTTAAACTGCAGGGGGAGGGGCCGGAGCTCCGGTGAGCCACGAGGGCCCCGAAGGCCGTGGCGAGGAGGTTCACCCCGTCGTTGTCGAGGCTGCACAGACCTGAGACCCGCTGGCCCCGTGCCCCACAGGCGCAGCGGCGCCGCTCCCCGCTCCTCCCGCACCGGGGGCAGCGGTAGCGGGCCTGTAGGGTGGCCCCGAGGAGGCTATCCAGAAGCATCCCGAGGACGCCCGCACGGACCGTGACGCCGGAGCTCGCTACGCCCGTCGCCTGCGCGGCAAGCCCGCACAGGGCCGCTCCGGCGGCTCCTGCCAAGGTTCCGAGCCAGGTCACGCCTCCGGAGGTTCCGGGCGGGACCCGGGTGCCCATGGTGAGGTGGCGTGGGGGACCCCCGTACCGCACCCCGATCTCCGTGGCCCAGGTGTCCGCACACGCGGCAGCCACGGCCCCCGCGAAGGCCCGGGAGGTCATGGGCCACCGGCGGGACAGCAGCGCAGCGAGCGCAGCCACGCCTCCGTTGGCTAGGACCTGCCGGCCCGTGCGTCCCAGGCGGTCCTGCGAGGAGCCCGGAAGGCGGCTCAGGAGATTCGCGGAGGCGAAAAAGGTCAGGAGAAAAGCCGACCACCGCAGGCCCCCGGCCCGGAACACCGCGGTTCCGATGAGCGTGGCCACCATGGGGCCCGTTCCGCGCAGGGTCCTCGCCCCGCGGGCAAGGGCGGCTGCGGCCCCGGAGAGGACGAGTCCTGCGATCCAGGACCCGCCCCGGTCCTGGGGAATCTTGACAGGCCGGGCCACGTCGGTATGATATGGGATGGCTGCCGGGGTTGCCGCAAGGTGACCCGGCAGGGTACCTTGACACCCTCCCCCACCGGTCTTCCCGTGGTGATGTCCTCGGTCGAGGAGCCGGTTGACAGGATGGAGGGAAGGTGTTAAGATTACGGGTTGCCGGCGCCTAGGGGAGCCGGCGGGGACCTTGAAAACCGAATAGTGGCAGGAACGACGCGGCCATCGAGAAAGGAATCCCCCGGGCAGGACGACTGCCCGAGGTGAGTCAAGGATCTAAACTTTCCGTCTGGAGAGTTTGATCCTGGCTCAGGGCGAACGCTGGCGGCGTGCCTAAAACATGCAAGTCGAGCGGGGGTTGGCCGCGGGGCAACCCGCGGTTTCAGCTCTAGCGGCGAACGGGTGAGTAACACGTGGGTAACCTACCCCGAAGACGGGGATAACCCCGGGAAACCGGGGCTAATACCCGATACCCTCCTCTGGGGGCATCCCCGGGGGAGGAAAGGGTTGGGCGCAAGCCCTTCCGCTTCGGGATGGGCCCGCGGCCTATCAGCTCGTTGGTGGGGTAACGGCCCACCAAGGCGATGACGGGTAGCTGGCCTGAGAGGGTGGCCAGCCACACTGGCACTGAGACACGGGCCAGACTCCTACGGGAGGCAGCAGTTGGGAATCTTGGGCAATGGGCGCAAGCCTGACCCAGCGA